>JBOFRC010000278.1:0-1906 GCA_051650825.1 Sarcina sp.
TTTCCAAAGACACCAAATATGTCAGGCTGAATTGAAATGATGCACAAGACATCCAGAATCCATTTGATTGAATGATGCCGCCATGAAAAACAGAGTTAATTAGGAAAAATGTCTTTCCATCTAACTCCAGTGGTGTGTAGCCATTTGCATAAAGTTTCAGTGTCATGTGCCGAGATTTATCGGCCTCTGAGTCTTCAGCCTCCACCCAGTGATAGTTTTATTGTGCTCAAACAGCTGGTTGTATTTCCAGAAACAAGTTGCTTTTGATAAACCTCAGACAGCTGTAAACAGTTTTCAGTAGCACAAAAAAAGTTGATCTGAAATCAGTTCATCTCCGACTGTTTCAGAGGATAATGTCTTGAAACACTGGCACACAACTGCAAACTATCTGAATGGCTGGATTCCACTTTTTTGTAACTTTGGGTTAACAGACCTTTTAAGCTTTACTGTAAATCGATCTTCATTTGTTATGTTTCCTGGTATTCTTGCTGTCTCTGGAGACAGTAACCATGACAACAAAATTGTTAAAAGTTTAAACATGTCTGTGATTTCTATTTAGACTGGAATAAGATCAGACGGGCTGTGAACGCCTCACTCACCTGCTCTTGTGAGACTCCGCAGAAAGGTCAGGACCACCACAAACACAACGCACTTGATCCCAGTCATCCTCATGTTAAACTTCCTCTGACACTGTTCAGTGTCCTGGACTGAAGTAACTCCACTGTGGTAGTGACGGTGACATCAAGGCCGGCCGACTGGTCTGACGAGTTGAAAGTATGAAAGTATGACGAGTTGAAAGTATGAAAGTAGGAAAGTATGAAGTGTCACTATGCGGAAATCATGTCTGTGCCATCTGGGATTAAGGTTCAATGTTTAAGATTCAAGAAGCTTTATTGCCATTATACAGACTGATCTTTAGCTTCAAAACATAGTAACCCTGAACGATTTTAAAGCCATGGTGAAATCCATTGAGTCCAAGTTGTCTGTGTGCAAATGTTTTATCTGATCATTTTAATGTTACTCAAATCGATGTGCTTTCCTGTGAATTTACTGTTGAAACTCTGCGTTGCTGCTATACTTGGCCAGGTCTCCCTTGTAAAAGAGATTCTTGATCTCAGTGGGACAAACCTGGTTAAATGAAGGCTAAAATCTTTCTTTTAAATACAGTGCAGGTTTGCTCAGTGAAATGCAGTTATAGCCTCCTCCATGCTACACACAGAGAAAATGTTTAAACAAATATTCAAATATTTTAAATTAGAATAGAATGAAACAGTAAAAAACCGTAGCACTAAAGGAAGAAATAAAAAAGGAAAACTAAATTATATTTACAAGAAAGATATACAGTTACATATACTGTATATCTACACATATAATCTGTCCTTTAGTATCCTTTGATCCGCAGACACCTCACCGACATCACTGTTGCTCGGTGGGTTGTTCTCTGTGCACCGCTCTGCAAGACTGTTGATTTCCTCACTCACCCACTCAGTCAGGGATCACCCACGCTGGTGATCAATAAAGGTTTATCTTATTTTATTTTCCTTGTCACCTGACACAGAATCAACACATTTGCTGCTGTATGATGTGACTGATGATGCATATTCCTTTAGGTTGGTGAGTTTCTCGTGGGTGGCGGCATCTCTGAACAAATGCCTGAAATACTTGAAATGCTTGGCTCCCTGTTGAAGCTTGGGTGCAGACGGAAACAGGCTGATAAACCTGCCCTTTTACAATCCTTAATCATAATAACAAATACTTTTCTAAGCCCCAAGTGAATAAAATCATAAATGCACTGCCATCCACCTACAAATCTCTTCAATTAAATACAAAACAAAAAAGACATTAACACAGAATCCAAAATATGTTTTTATGAAATAAAACTGTACAACAAAAGGTTTACAAAGAA
>JBOFRC010000279.1:0-1363 GCA_051650825.1 Sarcina sp.
TGTTGTGGTATTGATGGTCTCAGATGCCGTATCATGTTCCTTCAGCAGTGTGTGAACTTTGTTAACTTGTTATCTATCTTTGTTGACCTACTTTAACCCAATGTCTTTTCTAGCTCTCTAATACATCATTTCACAGATGCAGCCATCTCCCAGCCCTTTGGATGTAAAACCAAGCATTATGATTTACAAGACGTGTTATTAATATATCATCTTTAAAGGGTAGATATCCAATTAACAAATTGTTAAAGGAAGTTTAAGAGGTTTCAGCATCTGACACCATGAAAACAACACACAACACACCCACATGTTCAACCATCTGGTCTCTGCTGGCAGATTTTGATGCACAAATAGGACTTCCTCAATTTTCCACTGAAGTATTGTATTTGATGTGGAGATTATGAAAAGACCATTTGTTGGCTGATATACTGTAGACGGTATACAGAATAAAGTCATACAATATCTTTTCCACCTATATCAGGGAATCCAAGTTGTACATACTTATTAGAGCCATTATAAAAGATGAGAAATTGCTGGTTTGAGACCACCAATATTTTAAAATGTAAAAATCATTAACTTATTAACATTGACCTCTCAATCTACATGTGCATGAGAATATTCTGTGCTTAACCCTTACATAGTGTTCACATCAAATTTGACCTGTTTTGACATTTGACAGCAGTAAAAACACTCTAAATGCCATTCTTTTAGCCTGAAATTTGATGACTTTTCCTAAAGTGACCCAAAATGCGTGAAAATCTAAATATTTAAAAATGTTATACTTTTGTACAGGTGCTACAAATTTGTACATTGATGCTGTTCTGGGTCAATTGTAGGATAACAAAAACAATCATTAACGTCCATCCTGACAAAGAATTTACTTTAAAATTAACACAACCGTATCCCAATTGGCATTGGGGTGGCATCTTTAGCTCCCCCATTAAGTGAGAGACATTGTGCTTTTGATCTGATACCAGTTTGAACTAAGTGTAAAGCATTGATCTGTAACTGAGCTAGTATGTCTTAGATATATGGCAACAGTAGCCTATATATTGACTGTATATTCAGCCACATTAAAGGAATTGAAACTACCAGTAGAGCACAAATGACTGAATGTGTTGTGGTATTGATGGTCTCAGATGCTGTATCATGTTCCTTCAGCAGTGTGTGAACTTTGTTATCTGTCTCTAAAAGTTGCCTCTTTATCAAACTGTAATGCTTGGTTTCAAACCTTGGCTGTGGCAGGGTACAGAGGAAGTGGAGGAAATGTGAGCAGACCTGGCAGAAACGTATCTCCGTTTGAACCGTACCTGTGCATGTTAGCTGCACAGCGACATCATACATCTCAGTGTTCAGACGCATCTCT
>JBOFRC010000280.1:0-8091 GCA_051650825.1 Sarcina sp.
ATAGTAAATTATTATAAATTCCTATGAGTTAAGGACAGGTATCATCCTGTCTTTTATTTTTACTATTATTCTAGTAGATATAACTACATATTTACTAGAATAATTTTTTTATAGAAATTTAGCAATTACTAATATAACAAACTTCTATAAATAATATCTATACTTATTTAATTAATGACAGATTTAACTATTTAAACTTATTTTAAATAAAAAGCTCAGAAAAACATACGATTATATTTTTCTGAGTTACTTTAATTTTATTCTTAACAGTTTAATGAAAGTATGATTTTAATCATCACCACCTCCACCGCCGCCTCCAAAGAAGCCGCCTCCTCCGCCATCTGAATCATCATCTGAACTAAAGTTTGGTGCATATGAATTTGATGTTCCACTACCACCTGTCTCACTCACTGTAGTTGATGTATCACCAGCATTAGAACCTCCTGCCCCTCCAAAGAACCAGAAAAACGGGAATATTCCACTATCATTATTTGCTTGTTGCGCTACTTGAGCACTTGGTGGCACTCCTGTAATAGCATAATCTAAATAATGTAATACAGTAGGTGCTAAAACAACTATTGCTATAATTATAATTACTCTTTTAAATCTACGTTTATCATTATCATTCATACAACTACTCCTCAATCAACTCTTAATCATATTTACTGTTCTTTTCTTTAATAACTTATAACTAGCACATCATAGAAAAAAACATAAATAAAGCTAAAACGACTATAGAAACTAACATATATTTATATTTTAAATCTCTATCAATACCTTTTTTTTCTTTTTTAATATCTTTCTTTGTATAAGTTTCTATTTTTTTATGGATAGTTTTTTCATAATAATCTATATCAAACACTTCACAATCAGTTTGTGCTAAAAGTTCATTCATTCTATGAACAATTTTTTCTACCTCTATCATTGCTATAGATGGTACATTATATTTCTCATTATTATAATATACTTGCATCATAGAAAGATCGTTCATCTGTTTCATACTCATATTGCCACAAGCAACTTTACAAAGATTATCTAAAAGATATACTAATAATTCACTCTTATCACCGGTTATAATATTCCCTTCAATTTCTATGTATTTATCAGTTATATATCTTATATAAAATTTTTCTTCAAGTCTATCTAATCTATTGTTTATCTTCGCAATAAGTTCATACATTGGTTTTAAGTCTTTTAACATCTTTTCGCCTACTCGACTTTTGCTTTTTTCATTAATAACTTGTCTCTTGGTTTTGCTATAATCTATTGAGCTATCTATAGGCTCTTTATTATTTTTTTCAAACATATAATATCACCCATCTAAATGTCTTTGTTCATATAATGTATTTTGATCACTATTTTGATTAACTTCTTGTTCTACTAATTCATCTAATTTATAATCTGTTTCAGCAAATAGTCTATCTAGCTTATCACAAATATCTCTAAGTTTTGAAATTTCTATTTTAGGAACAATATATCGTATATCCTCATATATTACAAACAGAGTTTCATCTTCTGGTAAATTATGCTCTCCTAATACATTAAGATACCTTTTAAGTTTAGGAAATTTAACTCCATATATTTCATATCCATCTTTTAATTCATCGAAAAATAATATTCTTTCATATTTGTACCTTTTAGGATATTGATTCAAAAGCTTATAAATTTCATCATTTATACTATGATATGCATCATTCATAATCGGATCAATTCTTTCTTTTTCTTTTATTGCTTTATATTCTTTTTTTGTATACTTAGGAATTAATCCCTCTTTATACCTAAGCATTAAACCACCTCCTCTTTATACACTATATATTTAAAATCTTTTTTTCACTATACCATTTTTATACATATTAATGATGTCAATATTATGAAACTTTTTATTTTTGATTTTTGTAAGAACTTTTTAAGAAACTTCTTTGGTTTTAACCCTTAATAATATGGTATTATTTTACATATAATATGTGTACATTTAAAAATATAACAAAATATAGAGGTATTTTAATGTTTAAAAAAAAGAAAAAAAAAGAAAAAAATACTACACCACCGCCAATAACTGCAATCTCATTTAAAGAAGAAATAAAAAAAAATTTAATAGCTGAGATAAATACAGAATTTATAAAAACTTTAAAACATAAAATAAAAGAAGAGGTACTCTTAGAAATCAAAAATCAAAAATCTGAATTCATAAATAACTTAAAATCAGAATTGAAACATGAATTAGAAAATGAACTTAGAGAAAGTATAAAAAAAGAGTTGTTATTAGAAATTAAAATTTTCAATGTACGAAAAGAAAAACTAAATAAAAAAATTGCCACTAATAAAAAGAATGTAATTAATGATAAGCATATAAAATCTATTAATAAAAGCATAAATAACTCTTCAAATATAAACGTTGAAAATTTAGATGTAAATCAAGAAAAAGTTAGTGATGAGGATTTAATTAAAAGCTTTCTACAAAAAGTTGATATTAAAGAAAATACAAACGATTTAATTGATAATAAAATAATAGAAGCCTCAATCTTAAAAAACACCATGTTAAACTCCTTACCTAATATAACTCAAGATATAAATAACGAATTAACTCAAACTGAAGTTCTTAATGATACTACATTTGATAAAACAGAGCTAGATTTAGGTAATTATACTGCTCAAAATGATGATGATTTTTTTGAAGTTGATGATATAACATGCACTAAATTTTCTGATAATAATTTAAAAGAAAAATTAAAAAATTTCTCAAAAGAACAAAACCAAACATTAAAAAAAGCAACTACTGAATTAAGGGAAATAAGTATTAAAGGCTTACAAATAAGTAAAGAAGAAATTTGTAAATTAAAAGAAAAAGAAATCTATAATAAATGTCTAGAAAAACTCAAAAATTTAAAAAATAAAATATAAATTAAAGAAAGAGCTATCTCGAAATGTGTGAAGTTTCAAAATAGCTCTCTCCTTTCACTATAAAAGTGATGGATAATTATTTATAATATGTGCTAAAATCTGTGTGATTTTAAAATTTAAATATGTCTTATCTAATTGTTTAGTCCTTAATAATATAATTACCTTTTTTCTAATTACTATTCATCTTTACTGATGATTTAGTCAAAAATTATGCTACTAACATTTTAATTACTAATATTACTAACATTTCTCGAAAAATAATCTAATTATACTATATTTACTTTGTAATTCTATTAAGAATTTGTTTCGTTTATGGTTATATAATAACATCTGTTAATAAAAAATTCACCCTTACACTATTATCTATTTATTAATTATATAAGCTTTACATATAAAAATTTATTAATAAATATAGATTTTCATTATATTTTTATTTAATTTAGTAATATACTAATAGTTTTTTTATATATTTATAAGTTTTTTTATATTAAAATATTTTATTTTTTGTTAATATTTTTGCCTATTTAATAAAAGAAATTATAAAATTACTACCAACTCCTAAAGTGCTTTTTACTGTTATACTACCACCATTTCCCTCTATAATACTTTTACTTAGAGATAATCCTATGCCTATACTTGTAGGGTTAATTGAATTTGAACCCTTATGAAAACGTTCAAAAATTTTAGGAATTTCATCAATCTCTATACCTTCTCCATTATCTTCAATCTCTACTCTAACAAAAACTTCACTTTCCATTACCTTAATGCTAACGGTGCCATCCCTATCTGTATGCTCTAATGCATTCTTTATTATATTCATAATAGCTTCTTGTACCCATTTTCTATCATGATAAAATGTAATCTCCTCAATAGAATCTTTAAATAATAAATTTATCTCTTTTTCTTTTGCCATCATTTCAAAATGAGCTACACATTCTCTTACTGTGTCATTTAATGATTGTTTGCTTTTCTTATATTCAACTACCTCTCCTTCAAGTCTCGCATATTTAAGTAATGTTTTTACAAGCCAATCCATTCTACTAATTTGCTCATTTGTAAGATTCATGAAATAATCAACTTCATCTTTATTCATATTGTCAGCATCTTTGAGTATATCTGAATACATAGTCATCGCAGCTATTGGTGTCTTAAACTGATGTGAAATATCATTTATTATATTTTTAAGCTTTATTTTTTCTTTTCCTAAAGCTTCTAAACTAGCTTTTATTCTATTTTGCATAATATTAAATTGCACATTTAAAAGGTCTAAAGATGTATCCGTAAAAATATTTGTACTAAGTTCAAAGAATTTTCCATTTACTATATCTTCTGCCTTACGATTTAAATTATTAATGTTTTTCCAAACTTTTGCCATAGTAATTAAATAATATGAAGCTATACATATAAGTAATATTGCAAATATAAAAAGATATTTAAAATAAGTACTAAACACTATATTTTCTAAGATAGGGTTCTCAAATATGCTTATATTGCTGTTATAAGCATATTTATCTAAGACTTTTTTACCTAGCTCATAATTGCTAGTGCTACCCTTTGTTATTATAGGAATAACTTGCTTTGCTATATCTGGATTATACTGTTCTATAGTTCCAATAATAGCTGTATTTTCTCTTATATATGATTGATTAATATTATTTAAAATTCTTATATTAGCAGCAAATATAAGAATACTCCCTAAAATAAAAATCAAAAAAAATATACTGATACTTTTTTTCTTTTCACCAAATTCAAATATCCCCATCTACTTATTAACCTCACATTTCCATCTATAACCTACACCTCTTACTGTATCTATAAACAAAGGTGTCTTACTATCATCCTCTATCTTTTCTCTCAATCTTTTTATATAAACATTTAAAGTATTTGCATCTACAAAATTTCCATCTACATCCCATAGCTTTTCAAGTAAAATATTTCTACTCATTACATTTGGATAGTTTTCTATTAAAATTAGCATAAGTTTATACTCTGAGAGAGTTAATGATACTTCTTCTCCATTTTTATAAACCATATGACTTCCCTTTAATATTTCAATATTTCCACTTACTATCTTATCATCAAAAATTTCTTCTCTTTTAGATAATTTGTGCTTTCTTCTTAAAACTGCATTAATTCTAGAAGTTAATTCTTTAAGCCTAACCGGCTTAGAAATATAATCATCTGCCCCTATGTCTAAGCCTAAAACAACATTACATTCTTCATCGCATGCTGTAGTAAAAATAATTGCCATTTCTTCATTCCCACTCCTACGCACTTCTTCACATAAAGTATATCCTTCACCATCTGGTAACATCACATCTAAAAGAATTAAATCAATTTCATTCTCCATTAAAAGCTCTCTTGATTTTTTTAGTGTATCTCCATGCAAGACATTAAATCCTTCCTTTTTCAATGCATATACAACACCTAATGCAAGCGCTCTATCATCTTCAACTAATAGTATATTAATCATCCTCTTCACCTACTCTTTTATCTTTATAACCAATGTTTTCATTTTAATATACATCTATCAACATCAGCTTATAGCTTGGCTATAATTTAATATCCCTTTTTCAATATAAATTTTGCCATCTACTTATTTTCTTGTTTTTTAATTATTCTTCATTTTTCATCATATCAGTTATATTCAGTTTACTTGTATTTCTTATCGCAATTAAAGTTATTATTACTAATAATATAATTATAAATGCAATAGCTACTAGCATTACTATCCAAAATCTCAAATTTTCTATATTGCTTATTGAATCTATAAATAAAAAAGATTCTAATAAGTTTAAAATTATATAACTTAAAGGAATTGAAACTACTATACTTATAACTATTTCAAGTATTGTTTCTAACCATAAAATTTGTTTAATTAATATGTTTTCTCCTCCAAGCGCAATAATTATACCAAAGCTTTTATTTCTTCTATTAATAGCTATTAATTTATTTATAAATATAAAAATAATACTTCCTAAAGCTATTATTCCAATTCCTAAATACACAATATACCAAATAACCTCTATTGTTGTATTTAAATTTTTCATTTGTGTAATATTATCTTTTATATAACCATTTGTATAAATAGCTATATAATTTTCAATTTTATTGCTTTTTTCTTGTTTTTCAATATCATTTCCTAAAATATTAAATTCAAATTTTTGTTCTATAGGAACTAAGGAATTTAAATTTACAAATAACTCCTTGTAATGCTTTTGTATAAATGCTTTTGATACAATAATATCTACAGAGCTATCTGTTTTAATAGATGTATCTATTATATTTTCATTTGAAATATAACCTAATATTTTTGCTCTAATATTATTTGTATTTGTTTGATTATTAGTTTCACCTTCATTATTTTTTAAAATTTCAATATTTAAAAAGTCCCCAATTTTTGCATTTTCATAAAAATTTTCCTTGTTAATATTTCCATTATTAACTGAAGGATTTACTAAAACAACCCCCTCATCTGAATTAGTGTCTAAAACTTTATTGTTAGTATCAGCATAATTTTCTATCGCCTTAAAAGCTTCATCATTATATACATAGATATTAATACTACTATTAATGCAATCTTTTAAAGCTTTGCTATTTTGCTTGCTAATACTTACAAGAGTATTATCAGGCATAGAAATTTGTACAACACTTGTTATTTCTTTTGCATCCACTTTATCTAACAGCTTAATAAAGCTTTGTCTTTGAGTATTTAAACTGTTAAATATATTATATATATTTTCATCTTTAACATCAGTCCCAAGACTAACTTCAATATCTTTCTTAAATCTAAGATTATTTTTTTCTTTTTGAGAATAAACACTTAAAAGATTTGTACTAATAACAATACTACTAATAATAAACACTAATATTACAGTTATAAAAATAAATGCCACTGGCTTTGCTCTAAGGTCCTTATAAAGAAATTCACCTTTTACTCCTAAGGTTTTTCTTAATAATTTTGTTGTTTTTCTTTTTACTCGTATTGCTTTAAAACTGATTTTAGTCTTATTTATAATCGATTTATTTTTTAATGCAACTGTTGAAATCATTCCAGCTACAAATAACATAAATAATGATAATATAATAAGCAAACAAATAATCTGCCAAGATATATCACTAAGTAAACTTGCATTCCAAAAACTTGTATCAATTTTAAATAATATATTTATAATTCCACAAAAGCTCATATATCCCAATATTATTCCACTAGGTATAGCTAAGATTGCTATTATAACTAATTCTTTTATGACAATAGCATATATTTGTTTTGGTGTAGCTCCTATACACTTTAATATTGAAAAAACCTTACTTCTCTCTTTCGTAAGAAAATACACAAGAATTATATTCATCAAAAGCACAACAATAACTATTGTTGCAATAATCAAAGCTTCAAAAATATTTATTTCTTTACTTCCGCTTCCACTAATTTTATAGGCATCTCCTAAATAAAGTTTATTTATTTCAACACTAAATTTTTGATTATTAGTATCCTGGTCTATAGATTGTAAATTTATTTGATTATTATACAACTGTGTAACAGTTGTGCTAATACCAATATTTTTCGTTATACTTTCTATGTTTTTTAAAATTGTACTCGAATTCCCTTTTACCTGCACATAGGCTGTTAAATTTGAATCCTTTACCTGCCTATTCATATTCCCTATAACTTCTATAGAATCATCCCTACTGTTACTTTCAAAAAAACCTACAATTTCATATGTTTTATTTCCTAAAGAAATTTTATCCATAGCACTAAGACCTAAAGCTTTTGCAGTTTCATTCATCAAAATTTGATTCTCTTTTAAAGGAAAATATTTATCAATATTTTTACTTTTTAACGCATCTTTTAATATATTATTTGTAATATTCTTATTAAACCCTAAATATTTTATGGTAACCTCTTTACCTTTAATTATCTTCTCAAAATTTTCACTCTGAATTATTCCAAAGTCTTTAACTAGAACATTATTTTCTAAAACATTTAACTTATAGTCATAATTTCTATCTAAATTATATGCAACAACCCACCTTCCATAAGAATTTTCTGTATTTTTTAAATTATTTAGTGATATATACCTAAAATATAAAAAAGAAAATGTTAATATAACTACTCCTATAAAAATTCCTAGAACACATAAAAAGATTCTTTTTTTATTTAATTTAAATTGTTTATCAACTAAATGTGTA
>JBOFRC010000282.1:0-2026 GCA_051650825.1 Sarcina sp.
ACTAGAATTATTGAAATTAATGATGGTCAAGTTAAATTTAATAAAGAATGTACTTATGATGAGTATTTATCACAAAAATAAAATAAAAGCTATCTACAAAAAGTATTTTACATTGTAGATATACTAAAAAAGCAAGCAACAAAAAGATGATTTTGGTATTACACTAAAATCATCTTTTTTCTTCTATCATCATCTGTGATTATAATAATTATCTAATTAATTATACAAAAAGAACCCTATAGATAAACACTTTTTATTTAAGTGCACTTTCTATAGAGTCCAATTTACATAAAACGCTATGATTTGGCTTTTTTAATTTTATACTAGTAAAACTTTTGGTTCTTGCAACACCGAAATGGTAAAGCCTAGCTTTTTTTTATTTTAAATTGTGCAGATTCTTTCCTATCCATAAATCGCATAAGTTCAACTCTTCTTCTTTTATTCCTTTTACCTCTAAAAAATGCTCTTCTTCTAGCTACTTTTCTCATATGCTGCCTACCTTATGTTATATTATAATTAGCTAAAACACTTGTTATATATACAATAATTTGTAGTCTTTATTTTAAGTCAAATCCCTAATTCTATATTAACATATTTTTAAAAGTAATAGTTTACAATTTAAAATCTCTTCTAAAAACCATTATTTTTAGATACTATTTTTATCCATTCGCCAGATTTTTTAACAGTTTTCTCTAAAGTTTCAAGATTAAGTGAGATATATCCATATCTATTTTTATATGAATTACACCATGACCAGCAATCTATCGGTGTCCATAAATGGTAGCCAAAACAATTTGCACCTTCCTGTATTGCTTTGTGAAGGAACTCTAAATGCTCAGTAATAAATTCTATTCTATACTCATCATTTATCACACCATTTTCATTTTTGAACTTTTCTTCACCTTCTACTCCCATACCATTTTCTGATACAAACCATCTTATATTATTGTAATTTTCTTTAATATTGACAGCTATATCATAAATTGCATTAGGATATATTTCCCATCCTCTATGTTCATTAATTCTTCTATCTGGCATTAAATAATTTTCAAAATACTTATCTGGCATCCATGTATTTTCTACAAACTCTGTTTCTCTCGCCATAATTCTTCTTGGCTGATAATAATTAATTCCTAAGAAATCTACAACTCCGCCTTTAAAAATTTCAGCTTCGCCATCTAAAGTTTCCCATAAAACATTATCTTTTTCTAATAAATTAACAAGCTTTTCTGGGAAAACTCCATGTACAGCTGGATCTAGAAACATTCTATTAAAGAATAAATCAGCTATATCAGCAGCTTCAATATCTTGTATACTATTACTTCTAGGGTATGAAGGTGTAAGATTTAAAATTATTCCTATTTCTCCATCCTGCTTCAATTTTTTATATTCAACTATTGTCTTAGCTGATGCAAGAGCTATATTGTAAGCACATTGTGTAGCTTTATTTCCATCTAAAAGACAAGGATAATGGAATCTATATAGATATTGCCCTTCAACAACAACTATTGGCTCATTAAATGTCGCCCATGTTTTAACTCTATCCCCATATAACTCAAAACATTTTTTTGCAAAATCAACAAATAAATCAACAACCTTTTTTGATGTCCATCCACCATACTTATCATATAATTCAACCGGCAAATCAAAATGGTGCAAGTTTATAACTATATCTATATCATTCTTTATACATTCATCAATTACATTATTATAAAACTTCACGCCATCTTCGCATAATTCTCCAGTTTCTAAATTTTTTATGAGTCTTGTCCACTGAATAGAAGTTCTAAATGAATTAAGTCCTATTTCTTTAAGCATCTTTATATCTTCTCTATAACTATTATAAAAATTTGATGCTACACATGGTCCTACACCATTGTGAAATGTTTCTTTTGATATATCAAACCAGTGATCAAATACACTGTTATTCGCCTTATTAAATCTACCTTCTGACTGAGGTCCTGATGTTGCTGCTCCCCACCAGAAATTTTTTGGAAATTCATACTTCATTATTTACATCCCCCTG
>JBOFRC010000283.1:0-1601 GCA_051650825.1 Sarcina sp.
TACAATCTAAGGTGGAAGGAGTAGTAATTTTTTTTTCGTGGGTAAACTAGTGTTAGTTGCAGCTGATTTCATCTAGGCTGTATTTGGAGAATGTGTCTGATAAATTAGTTTTATTAAAATTATATATAAGTATGTAATAGAACTCAAAAGAATACAGCCATTTGCTGCACAGTTACTTTAAATAAAACTCATAAGAAGTGAAATCAATCAGAATATATATGATGAAAACTAAATTTGGACACTTTGGGGCTATACTATTCTGACCATAGATAAGAACAGAATTTCTCCAGAACAGCTTCATATTCATAATTCTTGCAATGTTACAAAATGCATTGATCATGAAAAAAACTTTCTGTTCCTATGCTAGTGACAACGTTATTTACTAGTGATAATAGTGAAGTAGTGGTGTATCATAAGAGTGTCTGCGTGCAGTGTCAAGTGTTGCAAACTCCTCGCTTCTCGTGTGCTTGATCATCGGAGTGGTTGCTGGAATTTTACTTATCATTCTTGTAGTTCTACTGTGTTGCTAGAAAGTCCAAGGGTGAGATGTTTCCTGTATATATTAGATGGATGACTCTTTGCTTGTTCAAAATCACAGATGAAGTCTCCCTCACATTATGTCAAGATACCAAATAGAAAAAGAGCAATTTATCACTTTGTATGTAACAACAAATGTCTTTTTCACAGATCCATGTTGTGACACAGATGCACATCACCTTCCTCTCACCTGGAACAAAAAACACAGCAGATGTCACGTTTCCTACCATGACTAACTACACTAATGACATTTATTACACATTTGCCAGAGCTCAGTGAGCCTGGCTGACTCACTGGGGGCAAGAATGTGAGAAAAACTATCCAGATATAATGTAATATAATGTAATACAAGGGTTTGCTGCTGGCTCTGTAGAAATGACCACCTTGCGGCCTTATACTATATATACTGCTATATATTTAAGTTACGTTTTAAATACTCCTGTAGGCGAATTGTCAATTAAGTCCTTTAATATCCAATATTGATATTGTTAGATCTTTACCACTAGTAGTGTAAAAATGTAAAGTTTGAGGGTTGTACTAAAGGACAAATCATGTTTTCTAAATGAAAAGGGTTTTCCTTCTTTACGGTGGTCATTTTGGGACATCTCAGACTCAGCTTGCTCTGCTCAGATTCAGTTCCCGGGGCTCCTGGTAGCATTGTGTTCCAACAAACACAATTCACTGTTTAGGCTTCACATCCTCAGCACTGCACTAATGAGTGGAACCAGTTGGGCTTTGCACCTGCACTGTGGGGTGATGGCATTAATCAAAATGCTACAGCTTTCCATATTGATACCCACCATTAAATATATTGCTATTTGAGCTGCACTGATTGCTAACAGATTACAAGACTATTGTTTGGACAGCTGATATTCAGTTTGTATCATTGAATTAATCATTGTTTTTTTTTTACTGACCTGTAGGTGATGCTCCTGTCATGTATGGTACAGTATATTTTTTGCTGAACATGGAGCAGTCAACAATGCTAGAATTACAAAAAAAATGTTATTAGTTATTAAATTAAATTATTGGAATGTGAATAATTTATTCACATTCCAGTAACT
>JBOFRC010000284.1:0-6723 GCA_051650825.1 Sarcina sp.
GAGGCATTATCAATAGCACCATTAAACCATGCATCAAAATGAGCTGTAACAATTATTGCAGTATTTGAGTCAGAGCCAGATATTTTACCAACAATATTGTTGGCAGATGCAACATTATTATTAGTATCTGTATAATTAAAAGTATTTAAATAAGAATTATTAAATACATAATCTAAATTAAGTTGATTAAATATATTATTTAAATAATCAGTAACTAAAAGATTTCCATTGGTTCCTTCAGCTCGATCTTGAATATCTTTAGAACAAAGGTATTCAATTATTTCTTGGGTAGAAGGAATCGGAGTACTAGTAGGTGTATTTATTATATTAGATGAAATAGTATTATCATTTATATTTTCAGTAGAATTACAACTGATAAGTAAGAATGATGCAAGTAATGAACTTATTAAAATAAATAATTTTTTCATAAAATCCTCCTAAATATAGTTATTTATATATTATTCCCATTAAAATATAAAAATGCATTATTTTTAAAAAAAGTAAAATATTTACAATTTAATAAATATGTTATATAATATAATTGAAAAAAGATTAAAGGGGGAATTTCATGAAACATTCTAAATTAATATCAATGTTTATGTTAGGAACAATAGTTACAGCTGGTATAGTTGGAAGTAATTTAACAACGCAAGAAGCTAAAGCAGAAGTATTAAATAAAAATGTTATAGAAACTCAAAATGGAAATGCAAAAGAAGAAGGTTCATTTATAGTTACAGCTAGAAGTGGAGCTAATCTTAGAAAAGGACCAGGAACTAATTATGGTATTATAAAAGCATTTCCAAAAGGAACTGTTTTATGGAGAATAAAACCTTTACCAGACAAAAATGGATGGTATAATGTAGAAACAGAAGACGGACGTTATAGAGGATGGATGCACGAAAGTACAGGAGTAATTTCTTAAATAGAAAAACAAAGAAAAAGCTATTTTAAAAGTAGCTTTTTCTTTACTTATAGATTTTAAATTTATGAATATATTTAATTTGGATAGTGAGATATATTAATTATGGATATAAAAGAGCAAGTGAGATATGTAAATAATGAATTGGGTAAAGGATTTAGTATCACAAAGATTGAGAAAACTTTAAAATTAGGAAAAGATACTTTAAGAAAAAGATTAAATAAACAAGGATATGTTTATGATAAAATGCAGAAGCAGTTTATCATATCGGCAACAAATAAAAATATAGATAAAGATATAAATAAACAAGAAGAAATAAAAATAAATATTAAACAAATGAGCAATTTAGAAGGATTTACGCAAGAAGAAATAAAAATCTTAAAGCAAATAATTAAAGATAAATCGGTAAATAACAATAATGGCTTTAAAAAACTTATGAGCGATGATTATAAAACTACAACTTTAGAAATTGAAATTAATTTAGGAAAAGTTTTAGAGCAGTATTGTTATGAAAATAAATTAACTAAAAAAACTGTTATCAATCAAGCTTTAATAAATTATTTGAATATAAAATAGTTTTCATAATGGAGATAGATTTAAAAAGATGTAATGATATAATAAAGTATATAAACAAGTGATTGTTTTTTATGGATATAAGTTAATTTTATTTAAAATAATACCTAGTGGGATAGGTATTATTTTTTTCGCTAAAATATCATAATGCGAAATTCTTGTTCAAGAAAATTAAATAAATACAGTAAATGCAAAGTTTTAAGCACCTTTTTAGGTGCTTTTTTTATGCTCTA
The DNA here is from genome assembly GCA_051650825.1 of Sarcina sp. Classification (GTDB taxonomy): domain Bacteria; phylum Bacillota; class Clostridia; order Clostridiales; family Clostridiaceae; genus Sarcina. The sequence goes on from JBOFRC010000284.1 coordinate 1,726, forward strand.
ATTGAGAATTTAAATAAAAAATAAATAGATTATATTGAGAATGTAAATAAAATACTATTTCAATTTACCGTTTGTTTACAGAATGTCTTTCTAATTTCAAGGGGCAAAGTAGCATATTAACTATGTAAGGAGATTTAAATATATAAAGTATTAACTAAAAAATTAAAGTTAAAGGAATTAAATATTTTAAAAAATTATTTTAGGTAATTTAAAAAGAACTAAAAAATTAGAGTTGGAACTAAAAAATAAAAATTTATTAAAAAGGAGGTACAAAAGTTAAAATTTAATGTAAAAATAGAGTTTACAATTTATTTACACTGTTTTTTGCAAAGAATAAAAAAAATATAGCATTGTTATAAATATAAAGTTTTTTATTTTAATAATTTTAATTTATTAAATTACTTAAAATAAATATTTGTATAGCATAGCTAAAAAGAATAAAACACCGCTAAAACAGGGGATTGGAAGGAATTTTAGAAGCATAAAAATAGGTGTAATTTAAATTTATACTTTAGGAGTAAAAGATATAAAATAGCATAATTTTTTTAAAATTATGCTAAAGGTAGAGTTTTAGAAGAAAATTTGTAGTTATTTTAAATTTTAATTTTAAACAAAAAAATTTTAAATTAGGAAAAGAACTTATATTACTATAAGTTTCCACTTTAGGAATTTAGATTTACTTATACTGCTGGTGTAGACAGCCTTTACTTAAATTTAAAATTTATTTTGTAGAAAAATTTAAATAAGAAATAATTAAAAAAATAATAAAAAAAGTTTTTTAAATTTTTTATAGTAAAAAATTTAAAAACAGAATTTAAAACACCATAGAAGGCTTTTATGCCTTTGGAGCGTAGCGAAAAGGTATAAAAGTCTTCTTAAGCTTCTAAAAGGCAGTATATGCCTAGGAGCATTAGCGAGAAGGGATATACTGCCTTTTAATAAGAGCAAAGCTCTTATTAAATACAATTACATTGTAATTGTATTTAAGTTAGACAAAATTCTAATTTAAATAGCAAGTTTATTAAAGTAAATTTGTTGCAACGGTTCAATATTGTCGTTGCCATATAGCTCGCCACAAAAAATAAAATTGTAGCTAGAGCTGAGTAGCCTTAAGAGTTTTAATAATATATTTTTTAAAAATAAATTTGTCCTTGTCTGGATTAACGGGATTTTAAAAATCCAGTTAATCCAGAAAAAAAGGGAGTTTAAAGAGATTATAAAAGCTAATCAAATAGATAAAAGCAAAAATAGATATTGGAGCAGAAAAATAATCTAATAAGCTTTAAAAGTAGATTAATTAGATTAAAAAGCAAAAGAGAAAAAATAATTGCGACGATAGTCGCAACGAATTTTAGGAGGAGAAATGGCAAGAAAAAGAATAAGAGATATAAGACAGCAATTATTGCATACAGTAAATAAAAATTTTAAGGAAAAGATGGACAAGGATAGCATAAAGAAAGAAGAAAAAACTAATAATACAAGAATTTACAGCTATGCAGATAGAAGAAATTTAGTTAAATTTACTTCTAACATTGCACACTTTTTAAAGGATAAACATCCAGAGGTTAGATTAGCAACGGAAATAAAGTCGGAGCATGTGCAAGAATTTTTAAATTTAAAAGCCCAAACGTGCAGTAAAGCAACAATAGACCAATATGTTAGTAAAGCAAATAAAATGCAAAATTTAATAAATAAGACGTTTGGATCTAATAATAAATTAGTCTTAGAAATACCTAAAGCTAAAAGAGAAGTTTATAGAGATAAACAACTTAGCTTAGAGCATTATAAGACATTAGAGAAATCCATTAAAAATAAAAATATCTTAAATGCTATACAAGCTGCTAAGAATTTTGGATTACGTGTAGAAGATATAAGTTGTTTAAGAAAGGGAGATATAGATTTAAATAATAAAACAGTAAATGTAATAGATAGTAAAGGTGGTAGGGATAGAACTGTAAAATTAAAAACTAAAGAGCAGCTAGAAGTAGCCCAGAAGTTGTATAACAGTAAAGCAGTATTAACAGATAGAATAATACCAATATTACCAGACTCTATTAATAGAGGATTAAATAGAGCATTAACAGAGCTAGGAATAAAAGAAGAATACAAAAATACTGGAATACATTCTGTAAGAAAACTCTACGCACAAGAAGAATTTAATAGGTGTAGAAATAAAAATATGTCTATAGAGAAGGCTAGAAGCATTGTAAGTGAACAGCTAGGACACTCTAAGGAGCGTGGAAAAGATGATGAATTAATGAAAACTTACGTAAAAAGTTTACGATAAAAAATAAAAATAGTACATATAAGACGGAATATGTTAGAATATATACAATAGAATAAAAAAGAACGGAAAAGCAAAAAAGAGTTCCCAATCCGTCAAAATTGCAACTCTTTTTAAACCTATCTAAAGTCCATAGAGGACTTATATTCTTTTATTTATATACTAACAAAAAAATTGTTAGAAGTAAATAGATAGAATTTCCTTTTTAGGTAGATAGTTAAATCCGAGAAAGGATAAAAAATGAGTAAAGTAGCTAGAGAAATAGCATTAAAATATTATGAAGGATATATTCAAGTAGTTCAAAAAGCAAATAATAAAATGATAATGCTTGAAAATTTTAAAAGTGAAAATATAGAGCAAATTAAAAAATATATGGATAATAAAAACGTAGATATATATTTTACCGTAAATACTAGTTTTAATGGTAAACGTGGAGGAAAAAATTTAAAAAATTTAAGAGCATTTTATTTGGATTTTGATTTTCATAAAACATTAAGTGAAGATGAATTAATAGCTGAAATAAATTATGTTATAGGGGAAGTTTGGATGTCTGCATTTTGGGGAAAAGCTCCAAGACCAACAAGAGCGGTTCGTACAGGTAGAGGTATTCAAATTTATTGGGATATTGAACCAAGTAGCTATGGAGCATTAGCAAGTTGGCAAGAGTTTGAAGATTATTTATATGGACAATTTAAATATTTAGGTGCAGATAGACAAGCTACAGATTGTAGCAGATTAATGAGATTATGGGGAACAATAAATTCTAAAAGTAATTCGAAGTGTGAATTAATGATATTAGAAAAAGAAAATATATATTCTCTATATGATTTAAGAGAAGAATATTTAGGATGGAGCGAAAGACATAAAAAAAATTATGTAAAAAAAGAATCTAATAAAAATATTTCTAATAAAAAAATAAATTTATTTAATAGTTATACGTTGCATTTAAGTAGAGCAGAAGATATAACTAAATTAGTTAAATTAAGAAAAGGAAATGTAACAGGATATAGAAACTTTATAATTCATTGTTATGCCTACTGGGAAGGGATTTATACAAGGAGTAATGAAGAATTAAAAGAGAAAGTATATAAACTAAATGAGAGCTTCACAGAACCTTTAAATTGTGGAGAAGTAGATAAAGTATTGAGATGTATTCCAAAAGCTATAAGTAAGTTTTTAGAGTATGAGCAAGGTGTAAGAAGTGGACAAGTTAAAAGAGTAAGTAAAGGAATGAGAGATAAAGGCGGTTACTGGTACAAAAATGAAACATTGATAGATAGATTAAATATAATAAAAGAAGAACAAAAATATTTAAAAACAATAATAGGAATTGAAGAAAAATATAATAGAAATAATAAAAAAAGAGTCAAAAGTAGAAGAAATGAAAATGGATTAACTAAAAGAGAGCAACAAAAACAAGATACAATAAAAGCTATAAAAGAGCTTAAAGCACAAGGTTTAAAGCAAATTGAAATTGCTAAGAAACTAAAAATAAGTAAGGCACTTGTAAGTATGTATTTAAAGCTATAAAAAGTTCAACGAAATGGCTCTTAATAAACTATATGGGTTTTGGGAGTTTTCCCGAAACTTTGTTTTTTCTTAATTTGTATATTTATATTTTTACTTAGATTAGGATTTTTGTGTGTTTAGAATCTTGGGGTAGAATTTTTTGGATTTTGGGGACAGTAAAAAAATTAATATTAAAAATTATTATGTAAGACAAAAAGGGAATGATGTAAGACATAGAGAATATAAGGGGTAAGAGAATTTTTAGGGGATTAAAAAATGGGTCTAGAAAATAAAAAAAATGATAGTCTTACAGTTAGATTAGAGCGTAAGACTAAAGAAGATTTAAAAAAACTAGCTAAAAATAAAGGTCTTACAGTTTCAGAGTTAGTTAATAAATTATTAGTGGAGAAAATAGAAAGAGAAAATTTTAAAAATAGTTCCAAGGATCAATTAGAAAATAGAACTATTGAATTTGAAAAAAAGTTGATAAATTTAAAAAATAAAATAGGATGGTAATAATTTTTGAATTATTACCATCCTATTTTATTTGAAATTCTTTAAGAAATGAATAATTGCTTCAGATGTTTGATTAATTAAATTAATATCTAATTTATCAGGAGTATCAGCTTCTGTTAAAATATAATCATTTATACCTTTTTGTGCGATTTGCATATTAGGTATATTAGTTTTTTCAAAACTAATATAATCACTAACACCTTGATTTTGTTCAAATGCTAATTTGGTTTTGGGTGTTGAAAAATCATCAACATATTTAATATTATATAAATCATAACTTTCTTTTAATGAATCATATAATTTTTTTGATAATGGAATTTTACTTAAATTTTTTATTGCCATAGGTTGATTGTTATTTACACCAATACAATCTATATTTACATTAAATAAATTTTCATATTCATTATTTATAGAATCAATGAAAGCTTTGCTACCTTTACGTCGACTCATTTCTAAATTAGTTAAACAAAATATTATATCGTAATTTAAATTATTAGACTTAGAATAAATTTTTAAATTTTCAGCTATATTAATTAAACTGGCAACTCCAGAGGCATTATCAATAGCACCATTAAACCATGCATCAAAATGAGCTGTAACAATTATTGCAGTATTTGAGTCAGAGCCAGATATTTTACCAACAATATTGTTGGCAGATGCAACATTATTATTAGTATCTGTATAATTAA
>JBOFRC010000285.1:0-9971 GCA_051650825.1 Sarcina sp.
AAATTAAAATTGCTTAGAATAGAGAAATCACTTACACAAGAAGAACTCGCTCATAGGTGTGAATTGTCAAAAGGATTCATTTCCCAAATTGAAAATAATCTTACCTCACCATCAATAGCGACACTTATAGACATACTAAATTGTCTAGGAACTAATCTTCAAGAATTTTTCAATGAAAGCAAAAATGAACAAATCTCCTTTTCTAAGGACGAAATGTTTGAGAAAAAAATTGATGATTTAGGTTATAAAATAACTTGGTTAGTTCCTAATGCACAAAAAAACGAAATGGAACCAGTTTTAGTAACATTGAAAGCAAATGGTAAATATAAACTTGACCTACCTCACGCAGGTGAAGAATTCGGATATGTTCTTAGTGGGTCTATTTATCTTCATTTAGGAAATAAAAAAGTTTTTATAAAAAAAGAAGAAAGCTTTTACTTTATACCTAAAGAAAATCATTATATTGAAAATGCAGGAAAATCTATAGCAAAAATTATATGGGTGTCTACTCCCCCATCATTCTAATAAAAAGAGGTGCTTTTAGTGAACGATATTATTATTAATTTAAAAAATATATCTAAATCTTTTGAGGATAATAAGGTTTTAGATGATTTATCTCTTGAAATAAAAAAAGATGAGTTCTTAACTTTGCTTGGTCCTAGTGGTTGCGGTAAAACTACTACCTTAAAAATATTAGCTGGATTTGAATTTGCTGATAGTGGACAAGTACTCTTTAATAACAAAGATATAACTTCTCTGCCTCCTTATAAAAGAGAATTAAATACAGTATTCCAAAAATATGCATTATTTCCACATCTAAATGTATTTGATAATATAGCTTTTGGGCTAAAATTAAAAAAAGTCTCTAAAAAAGAAATTGAAATAAAAGTTAAAGATGTTTTAAAGTTAGTTTCATTAATAGGCTATGAAAAGAGAGATATAGAATCTCTAAGCGGTGGGCAGCAACAAAGAGTTGCAATTGCAAGAGCATTAGTCAATGAACCAAAAGTTTTACTATTAGATGAACCTCTTAGCGCTTTAGATTCAAAACTTAGAAAAGAGATGCAACTCGAATTAAAAAAAATGCAAAAAACATTAGGTATAACATTTATTTTTGTAACACATGATCAGGAAGAAGCTCTAACTATGTCTGACACTATTATAGTAATGAATAAAGGCAAAATACAACAAATGGGTTCTCCAGAAGATATCTATAATGAACCATCTAATAGATTTGTAGCTGAATTTATAGGCAATAGCAATATCGTAGATGGTATCATGCTAAAAGATTTTAAAGTTGAGTTTTGTGCTACCACATTTGAATGTGTTGATAGTGGTTTTATCCCTAATGAAAATATTGAAGTTGTTATAAGACCTGAAGATATCGAAATGTGCGATCTAGCTTCTTCTCAGCTACAAGCTACTGTAAAATCAACGATATTTAAAGGGGTTCATTATGAAATAACTGTTCAAAATCAACATTTGAATTGGATAATTCATAGCACTAAATCTGCAACTGTTGGTGATACTATAGGGCTTTGTTTAGCTCCTGAAAGTATTCATATCATGAAAAAAGAGGAGAAAATTGATGAGTAAAAAAAGAAACGAATCTATATTGGCATATCCATATGTTATTTGGTCTATTATTTTTATAGTCGTTCCTCTTCTTTTAATACTTTTTTTAAGTTTTACAATAGAAACTGATAATGGACTAGCATTTACTTTTGCTAATTATAAAAAAATATTAAATCCTCTATATCTAGGTGTATTTGGCTATTCTTTATGGCTTGCATTTTTATCAACCATTATTTGCTTAATTCTTGGATATCCTGTTGCGTATATAATATCAAAATACAATTTTAAAAAACGAAATCTTTTAATTTTATTATTTATAATTCCTATGTGGATGAATTTTTTACTTAGAACTTATGCTTGGATGGCTATTCTTAGCCAAAATGGGATATTAAATTCCATCCTTATGTTTTTTGGATTTGAACCAATAAAAATGTTATATACCGAAGGTGCTACTTTGCTTGGTATGGTATATAACTTTTTACCTTTTATGGTTATTCCTATATATACAGTTTTAATAAAAATAGATAAAAACTTAGTCAATGCTTCCTACGATCTTGGAGCTACTAAAGCACAAACTTTTTGGAAAGTAACTTTCCCTTTAAGTATCCCTGGAGTTATTTCTGGAATAACTATGGTGTTTATGCCTGCTGTTTCTACCTTTGTTATATCAAGATTACTTGGTGGAAGCAAATATCTATTAGTTGGTAATCTCATAGAACAAGAAATTAATGCTGTAGGTGATTGGAACCTAGGGTCAGCACTAGCTATTTTCATGATGATTTTAATTCTTATATCAATGGGATTTATGAATAAATATGAAAAGAAATATTCTATAAAAGGAGGTGCTAAATAATGAAAAATAAATTTTTAAATTTTATATCTAAATTTTATATCTATATAATTTTCTTATTTTTATATGCACCAATTTTTACATTAATGGTATTTTCATTTAACGATTCTAAATCAATGGCAGTCTGGGAAGGCTTTACTTTCAAATGGTATATAGAATTACTTCAAAATGATAGGATTTTAAATGCCTTATATTGTACTGTAATAGTTGCTATTATTTCATCAATCATTTCAACTATTATTGGAACTATCGCAGCTATAGGCATTCATAATATGCGTGGTGCAAAAAAGGAACTTATATTAAACATAAATCATTTACCTGTCCTCAATCCTGATATTGTAACTGGTATAGGTCTTATGAGCTTATTTGGTATTTTAGGTATAGTTCTACCTTTAAAACCAGGCTTTTTTACCATGCTTTTAGCTCATATTACTTTTAGTGTTCCTTATGTAATTTTATCAGTTCTTCCAAAACTTAAACAAACACCCAAAAATCTTATTGATGCTGCTTTAGACCTTGGTGCTACTCCATTTTATGCCCTTAGAAAAGTGCTATTACCTCAGCTTAAGCCCGGAATAGCTGCTGGCTTTTTAATGGCATTCACTATGTCTATTGATGACTTTGTTATAAGTTTCTTTACTACAGGTCCTGGAGTCTCTAATCTCTCTATTGAAATTTATTCTATGGCAAGGAGAGGTATAAAACCAGAGATAAATGCACTTTCTACTCTTATGTTTATAGTAGTACTTATTTTACTTTTAATAGTCAATAAAAAAGATTCATTAATAAAAGGAGATAATTAAGATGAATTTCAAAAAATTTTTACTGTTAGCTATAAGTTCGCTTATTACTCTCTCTCTTGTATCATGTAATATTTCTAAGGACTCTTCTGATTCCTCTGAGAAAAAAACTTCTAAAAATGATGCTAACATACTTTATGTATATAATTGGGGTGATTATATAGACCCAGATTTACTTTCTAAGTTTGAAAAAGAAACCGGTATAACTGTAAAATATGATGTTTATGATACTAATGAAATAATGTATCAAAAACTTAAAAGTGGAAATGTCCATTATGATGTAATCTTTCCATCAGATTATATGGTTCAAAAAATGACAAACGAAGGAATGTTAAAAAAAATAGATACTACTAAACTTCAATATTATAACGAAATTGATAATAAGTTTAAATCATTAGCTTACGATCCAAAAAATGAATTTTCAATACCGTATACTTGGGGAACTGTTGGGATTATGTACAATAAAACGATGGTTACAGACCCTATAGATAGTTGGGATATCTTATGGAATCCTAAATATAAAGATAATGTAATTATGGTTGATAGTCCAAGAGATGCTATAGGTATAGGACTAAAAAGACTCGGCTATAGCCTAAACTCAACAGACTCATCACAATTATTAGAGGCTCGTGATGAACTAATTAAACAGAAAACGTCTGGAATGATTAGAGCTTATATGGTAGATGAAGTTAAAGATGCTATGGCTTCTGGAGAAGCAGCTCTTGCTGTTGCATGGTCTGGAGATGCAATTACGATGATGGATATGAACTCTGACCTTGAGTTTGCACTTCCAAAAGAAGGATCTAATAAATGGTTTGATGCTATATCAATACCTAAAGGCTCTAAAAATACTGAAAATGCATATAAATTTATAGATTTTCTTTGCAACCCAGAAAATGCGGCAATAAATGCTGAATATATTGGTTACTCTACACCTAATATAGGAGCTTTAGAATTACTCTCAGAAGAAATTGTAGAAAGTACTGTTGCCTATCCTTCTGATGATAAACTCGCAAATTTTGAAGTGTTTACTGACATAGGTCAAAGCTTCACGAAAGAATTAGATCAAATTTGGATAGAAGTAAAAGCTGCGAGAAAGTAACTAAAACATAAAAGGATTATATTTAGCATTAAGTACTGCTAATATAATCCTTTTTTATATTATTAATTACTATAAATTAATTAAAACCATATAGCAATTTCTCTACTTGCACTCTCTACAGAATCTGAAGCATGTACAGAATTTTCTCTTCCTGATAGTGAATATTTGTGTCTAATACTCCCCTTCTCTGGATTAGATGTTGCTCCATTTATAGCTCTTATTTTCGCTATAGCATTTTCTCCCTCTAAAACTAACGCAACTAACGGACTTCTTCTTATATAAGTAATTAATGGTTCAAAATATTCTTTACCTTCATGTTCCTTATAATGCTCTATTGCTCGTTCTTTTGAAACTTGCTCAAATCTCATATTTACAACTTTAAGACCTTCTTTTTCGTATATGTTTATAATTTCACCTATAAGATTTCTTTCTACAGCATCTGGTTTAATAAGAACTAAACTTTTCTCCAAACTTATCAGCCCCTAACATATTAATTTAATTTTACAAATATTATATCCTATAAAGCTATTGCCAGTAAACTAAACTTCCAATAAATCTGTTATTTTATTATTAAATTAATAATATATACACTATATCTTGAAAATTCACATTAAATTGAATGAAAAAATATACACTTTTTTATTTGCAAATTTTATATATAATATGAAATAATTAAATCAAATACTAGCTAAAAAAATATTTATTAATATAATAAAAAACTTATAAAGGAGATTTTATTATGAGAAGAGAATCTTTTATTGTCAAAGGTAAAGTTCAAGGAGTTGGATTTAGATTTTTTGTAAAGTTAAATGCTATGAAATTATCCCTTACTGGTTTTGCAAAAAACTTAACAAATGGAGATGTGCTTGTTGAGATACAAGGATCTTTAGACAATATTAATAAATTAAAAAAATTATTATTTAAAGGAAATGGTTTTTGTAAGGTTACATCAATTAGTGACGAAAAATCAATTCAAGTTATTAATGAAAATATTTTTAATATGTATTAAAAAGGTGGGCTTTAAAGCCCACCTTATACATCATTCCATAACTCTTCTATGCTTCCATAAAAGTCAAACATATTTTCTAACAAATCATTTACTATTTCTATATTCCAAGTTTGATATTTCTTTTTAGTGCTAAGTTTTATTAAATTATCTATTTTATCCCCTTTAGCAATAACATTAGCATTACACCTTTCTATATATTCTTTACATACCTCATTCACAGTATTTTCTATTTCTATACTTTTGATTAATTCATTATTCTCATCTCTAAAATCAATTATTATTCTATTAGACTCTTTTAAACTATCTAAGAACTCTTGATGCCAAGCTTCCCCATAGTTAAACCATACATCATAAGTAGTTTCAAAATTATTGTCAAATTTAAATATCAACAAAAATAATAAACATTCATCAGTGCCTATGATAGAATTTTTCAACGCTATCATTTCTGTATTTTCTATATATTCTAATATGTTTCTATGATCTTTAACAAAAAATATTGGTACATCCGTACCTTTAACATCAACTAATAGAGGTAATATCGTTCCTACTTCTCTCTCACTTAAAATATCATTGACAGTTAAACTATTCATCTACTCACCTCATTTTTCTTACTGCATATTAAATGATTATAAAATAAATTTCCTTTTTTTACAACTATAATATGTATGTATATTACTATAATAATTAAAGGTATATCATATATATCGATATACCTTCCTAAATACTATAATCTATAATTAATTATTCTTCTTTTTTTAAGATATTCTTGTACTTCTCTATCGCTATTTAAACTTGGTGAATTATAATTCAAAAGATATCCCTTCAAACTATCATATAATGGTAGATTTATATATCTTAATTTGACAACCTTTTCATCAATCGTGCTAAAAGAAATACTATTATCAGTGTGAACTACCTCACCTTGTATATCAAAAAACAATTCTTCATCCTCTAATACAGTTTTAAAAGTATTTGATATTTTATCATAATCAACCCCATAACAAATATCAATACTCTTAACTCCTGTTTTCTCATGACTCATAGTATAAAAATATATATTTTCCTTTTTATTTTCCATTTCATTTCACCTACCTAAAAAATTTAAACCATTTCATAACTGATTCTATATATTATATAAATTTTATTATTCAAGTATACCTATCTAAAAAAATAATATTCTAAAATTGCACTATCTACATAAATTTTACATCTAGTTAATTACTTTAATTTTACTTTTACAAGCTGTTAATTTTTTGAATTTATTTTAATGTTATACTATTTTAGGAGTATTAAAGTTAATGGGGGACAATTTAATATGAAAGGAAAAAAATCATTTCTAATTGCTGTTATTTTTAGCATGGTATGTAGTCTTTTTGCTTATTTTCCAAGTGAAATTGCACTAGCTACAGACACTACTTTACAAAAACCTTCTATCGTAGGTAAATCTGCTATAACTATGGATTTAAAAACGGGAGAAATAATTTATGCTAAAGATATTGATACTAAAAGGTATCCTGCTAGTATAACAAAACTTATGACAGCTCTTGTTTTTGCAGAAAAGGCTAGTAAAGACACACTTATACCTTATACTGAAAGCGCAAGTAAGCAACCGGCTTACTCACTTTATGCTAACTATGGTCCAATAAAAATTGGAGATTCTTTAAAAGCTAACGATGTAATGAATTCACTTTTATTATTTTCAGCAAATGATGCTGCTTATATGATAGGTGATTATGTTTCAGGAAGTAATGAAGAATTTATAAAGTTAATGAACCAAAGAGCTAAAGAACTTGGTCTTAAAAATACAAATTTTAAAAATCCAAATGGACTACATGATCCTGAACATTATACAACAGCATATGATTTGGCTCTTATGGCAAAAGCTATGCTTGAAAATCCATGGGTAAAAGAAAGTATTTCTACAAAAGAATCTCAAATTGAATTCACAAACAGTCAAAAGAGAATTAACATTGAAAATAGAAATAAACTTCTAGGGGTTAATGGTAACATAGGTGGTAAAACTGGTTACACAATACCTGCTGGTAGATGTCTTCTAACTTTTTATGAAAGAGATGGACGTATTTTAGTTGGAGTTGTACTTAACTCTGAATATGGTGCTACTGATACTCAAGTTTTTGATGATATGAATGCAATAATGGATTATAGTTTTGCTGCACCTAAACTTGAATATAAACAAGCTGGCGAAGTAATCACTGAAGTGGAAGCAACATATAAAACTTTTGGAAAGTTTGGAAAAGAAAAATCTATAAATATTCCTATAAGTATTAACTCTGCAATAAATAAATATGATAATAACTTATCAGCAGAAGATATATCTCTTACAGTTGAAACTAAAGATTTAGATGCTTGGGCTATAGCTGGAAATAAAAATCTTAAAGCAAATTTTTCAGAAAAAGGAAGTATTATTCCACTTACAGCAAGTGCTAACATTACAAACTTTACAATTATAAAAGAAAATTTAGGTTACTATGCTATAAGAATTTTAGGGATTTCTTCTCTTTTAATTCTTATATTCTGGTTAATAAAAACTTTCAATCAAAGAAAATTTAGAAAAAGAAGCTTTCTTGGAAGAGGTAGAAGAAAAAAAAGAAATATATTTAGTTAAATTTAAAGCAATCTCAAAGGTTACATATTTTTGAGATTGTTTTTTTACTTCACAATCACATTCACTAGTAGTAATTACTTTAAAATTAATATTTTAAACCTTTCACAAAAATAAACTCTTAGGATATACTATATTATCTAAATATTTTATTATATATTTTTCCATTATTTATTTGACACTACTTAGGTATTTTGATAAAATTCAATTAATAAAAAAAAGCTTTGATGAGAAGAAGTACTAAAAGCAATTTCTTTATAGCGAGTAAGTTATGGTGAGAGTCTTACAAGAAGTCTTTTAGGAATAACATCTCTGAGCTTCTAACCGAACGAATTTATATTCTAGTAGACTTAGACGGTCACCTTACCGTTATATTAGGAGAGTATCGTTTTATACTGTACTTTTTCGAGTTGGCTTTTATAAGCAATTTAGGTGGCACCGCGGAAACCTTTCGCCCTATTTTTTTAGGGTGAAGGGTCTTTTTTTATTTTCAACAAATTTTATTATTCTAAATTTAGGAGGATTTATCTTATGAGTACACAAGAAACTTTAATTTTACCACAAAACTACAAACCAACTTTAACATTAAAAGAAACAGCTATTGCAATAAAAAGAGTAAAAGACTTTTTTGAACATGCATTAGCAGCTGAACTTTCTCTAACAAGAGTTTCAGCACCTTTATTTGTTATGAAAAGCACAGGACTTAATGATGACTTAAATGGCTCTGAAAGACCTGTTTCATTCGATATGTCAGCAATTCCAAATTCTCAAATAGAAATAGTTCATTCACTTGCAAAATGGAAAAGAAATGCATTAAAAAGATATAACTTTATACAAGGTGAAGGTCTTTATACTGATATGAATGCAATAAGAAGAGATGAAGATTTAGACAACTTACATTCTATTTATGTCGATCAATGGGACTGGGAAAAAATAATTTCAAAAGAAGATAGAACTGAGGAAACACTTAAGAATATAGTGAAACAAATATTTAAAGTTTTTAAAGAAACTGAGGAATATGTATGCAACATGTATATAGGTCTTGATAGGCAACTACCAGACGAAATATTTTTTATAACATCACAAGAACTTGAAAACATGTACCCTACTCTAACATCTAAAGAAAGAGAAGATGCTATTTGTCGAGAAAAAAAAGCAGTTTTTATCAGTAAAATTGGTTACCCTCTTTTATCAGGTGAAAAACATGATGGAAGAAGTCCTGACTATGATGATTGGAATTTAAATGGTGATATTCTTTTCTATTATCCACTATTTGATAAAGCTGTAGAATTATCATCTATGGGAATAAGAGTTGATGAAAAAGCTTTATTAAAACAATTAACTTTTGCTAATTGTTTAGATAGAAAAAATCTTCCATTCCATAATGATTTACTTAATCGAAAATTACCATATACTGTTGGTGGTGGTATTGGTCAATCTAGAATTTGCTTATACTTCTTACAAAAAGCTCATATTGGTGAAGTGCAAAGTTCTATATGGGACAATGAAATGATAGAAATCTGTGCAAAAAACAACATAGATTTACTTTAAATATTCTACTCTATTAGGTATAAAAGAAAAAATATTTTAGTTAATTAATGTTATGCTATAACATTTAGAGCCTATTATTTTAAAATTTGTTAACCTTTTAAAATATTTTTAAGCTATATGCGTTGTAGTATATCATTTTTTATCTAAATTTTCTTTTTAGAAATACTTTCTCGTTTACAACTAAAATTTTTTCAAATTAAACCATATATATCTTTAAATATATTTAATTTAATATTTTTTCTCCCTCTTAAATATTTTTATCTTATTTTTTCTCTCATAATGCAAATAATATATTAATAAATAGGGTTATTTTTTAAAAAGTAAATACTTATTTAAACATTTAACTCTAAATTGAAGAATTAACAATCTATCTCTATTATAATGCCTATATATAAGCTTAAACTCATTTTTTTAGACTTTTCATCGACTTATAAGCGTTTTTTACTATTAATATTACTATA
>JBOFRC010000286.1:0-1570 GCA_051650825.1 Sarcina sp.
CAGCTGCTACTACAGTTGTTATTATTGGCTCTGCTACTAATATTGACATTATAATTCCTAAAGCTGCCATTCCTATTATTATTATTATTAATAATTTATTAATATTACCACTACAATTACATTATTTTTATTTTTAAAAATTCTAGGTGGTATTTGCATTGTGCCTCCCTCTCTCTAAAGCGCATTGATTAACATGTTGTATCTCGTTTATTTAATCCATACACAGTGATGCAAAAATGACAAATAGTGGTTTTAAGGGTGAACTATTTCTTGCAGTGTATCCATCCGCCCATTACTTCTGTGCAGTGGCTCTGATGGGTCTATAGTGCATTGCCAGATACAGTCGGTGAGCACAGGTTCTGGTTTTGGTCTCTGGACAGGCATGATGGTACCAAACCTGGCAACCTCACTGTGACAGCAAGACTTCAGGAAATTGCACACAGTCACCGACTGTTCTTCAACAAGAAATAGTTTCTGCACAAACTGATGTATTCACATTTCTGTTTATGTACAGATTAAACAGATGAGATAAAACATGTTAATTTGTGAGTTTTACATGTGTTGGTAGCCATTTATTAAAACCTTGGCCTGACTCAGGCTAGCAGCCTCCAGTCTTTATGCTAAGCTATGCTAACCACCTCCTGACTGTATTTAACACACAGGCATGAGATTAATATTCATTTTCTTGTCTCGCTCACAGTAAAAAGTATAATGTTGAATAATTCCTTTAAAGAGTTCATCTGAGAGGGTATGAGGTTATCTGAGTTTTTAAAAAATAACTTTACTTTCACTTCTATTTAACATGTTTTGTTGTCTTAAGGATTAACATTAGAAAACAAAAAAGAAAAGAATTTCTTTACAAAAACAACTCTCTTGACTTGAAGTAAATGTTATGACTGAAAACCTTAAAGCACTTGAGATTATGCTCTTCAAGTTCTGTGTGGGTCTGGTCCTGAATCTTAAGTTTTGACTGTTTCTGTTTCTTTCAGGGTTGTGTGCAAGTCTAGTTGGTCTAGCTGCAATACTGCTGGCCTGCAGTCTGTTGTTGGTCAGCTCTGAGGGACTGTGTCCTTCTGTACATCTGCGCTATAACGTCTTGTGCTCAGGTTTGTCTCTGTATGATGTCAGGAAGGGAGTTAATGTGTGGGTGTGATGAGCTCATGATGAGGGTTGTGTGACTGGTTTGACATGAGGCTTTTTGTATTTCTGCTTGTGTTTCCATGCACCCTGTGACCTCACAAATGTACACGACATTTCAATCATGATGTCCATGAAAGTGTCGGCCCCGAGCGGCAGTGAGAGAGATCTTTGATGGAAGATCACATCACCCAGAACTCATGTAAAACAATGTCAGTAAACTGTGAAAACCAAAATATCCTTGTTGTGAGTTTAGCTTTCTGTCGAATGGAATTTTAAAAGGTGTACTACGGTGATTTGGGGTTTCACTTCTATGACGCTGGGGGTCAGATTAAAAAAAATACTGGTCACAATCAAAGCAGAAGAGGCCGACATACAGTGGTGAAAAGTAACTAAGTACATTTACTCAAGTACTGTAATTAAGTACAATTTT
>JBOFRC010000287.1:0-1113 GCA_051650825.1 Sarcina sp.
GTATACGTATATGTTCCTGCTGGTAACGTAAACTTAGTTGGTGTTGTTCCACTTGTAAATGTTATATTTACTTTTTGTCCGTTATCAGATGTTCCTGTAATTTGGATTTTTGCTCCTGCAACTTCTTTTTCATTTGTAACATCAGTTTTCTCTATTACTAAAGTTCCTGTTGTTTCTGCATCATTAACTGATACTGTTTGAAGTTTAGCTGCATCATTTGCATCTATATTTACAGTTTGTACTTCAGTATTTAAGTTGTATCCAGCTGGCGCTTTCGTTTCTTTTACTGAGTAAGTTCCCCAAGCTAAATTATTTAAGTTTGCTACACCATCTTTATTAGTTGTAACTACTTTATCAAATCCATTTGGTCCTGTTACTGTAAACTCTGCTCCTTGTAATCTTGAATTATTTAATCCAGTTTTTACAATTTGCATGCTTCCTAAAACTCTTGCATCTTTAACATCAGCTTTAACTATTTGACCTTGTTCACTTATTGTGAAATGTCCTACAGTTTTGTTGATTTGGTATCCAACTGGTGCATCTACTTCTGTATACGTATATGTTCCTGCTGGTAAAGTAAATTTAGTTGGAGTTGTTCCACTTACAAAAGTCTTATCAATTTTCTCACCTGAAATTGAAGTTCCTTGAATTTGGATTTTTGCTCCTGCAACTTCCTTCTCATTAGTAATATCAGTTTTTTCTATTACTAATGTTCCTGTTGCTACACCATCCTCTAATGTTACTGCTTGAACTTGTGCTGCATCATTTGCATCTATATTTACAGTTTGCACTTCGTTGTTTATTGCATATCCAACTGGTGCTTTTGTTTCTTGAACATTATAAGTTCCCCAAGCTAGATCTTTTAAGTTTGCTACACCATCTTTATTAGTTGTAACTACTTCTTTATATCCATTTGGTCCTGTTACTGTAAACTCTGCTCCTTGAAGCTTCTTAGTTCCATTTGCATTAGTTTTAGTTATTGACATTTGCCCTAAAACTCTTGCATCTTTAACATCAGCTTTAACTATTTGACCTTGTTTACTTATTGTAAAATGTCCTACAGTTTTGTTTATTTGATATCCAACTGGTGCATCTACTTCTGTATACGTATAT
>JBOFRC010000288.1:0-1419 GCA_051650825.1 Sarcina sp.
AGATTAAACCTTTGAGCCTTTTTTAACCCTTCATAGGACTTTTTACATAATGAATTCCCGTTTTCTGTCTGTTTTATTGCCTATTGAACTTATATCAATGATCAGTTTCCTAGTAAAATCAGTCAGAAATAATAAAAACTGCAGAACTCTCAGAATGAAGCTTGAGTTTATCTTTAATAAGGAAATTTGGTTATTTTTTAAATTACAAACAAGAGAGGAGAAGTGAAGCACTCGAGCGTGACGATGATGATGATGAAGGTTTTGGGTTCAGGCTGAATGAAGTTAAAGAACAACTTGTAATTGATAATGATTTTTATTTATTAACTGACTTATTTTCAGATGAGTCCAAGCTTTCTGTGAATCCACCTGATGGCCACACAAACTTAAGTTTTCTAGTTGGGTTCAAAATTATGAAGCCCCCCCCCCCCAATCCCAGAAAAATATTTTTGTGGGACAAAGATTTTAAGTTGTGTGCTCAAATTATTATCAAAGTTATTTATTTAGCGGGACATCTCGCATCGATGGTGTTGGCGATCTTCTCCAGTCTGGACTGGATCATCGTCAGTCTGCCGTTGGTGCTGGTGATAGTGGGAACAGGATAGAGGGCATTCATCTCCTTGACGAACGATGTCTCCATTCTGTGTTCACACGTCTCTCCATAGTAACCATCCTGACACTCGCACAGACTGTCGTTGGAGTCCAGCAGCCTCTTGCACGTTCCACTGTTCTGACATGTGCTATCACTGCAGACAGACAAGCTCCTGGAGTAATGGATGTAAAGAGTAGGGCTATAATACCCACAACTGTGTTGCACAAATGCTGGTGGGACCAGTGAAAAATCGGTATAACTGGTTTTATATGACACTTTAGCAAATTCTTTAAAAGGATAAGCACTTGGCGAATCATCAAGAGGGCTGATATACTCAGCACCGATGTGAAACATGCATCCAGGTAATTCATTCTCAATGTCACACTGTTGAAAGCACTTTCCAGTTGCTTCTTTAATTTGTTGTTCATATATTACACCTGCTTTCAGAGTGTGGCCAACAGCTACGGTGACCTGGTCCACGGGGATCTTCGTCAGATCATATAGGGTGTAATATCCATCCTCTGCTGAGGCGTACACCAGCACCACCCAGTTGTACCAGTTGTACTTCTTATCCAGAGCCTTTTTCACCTGATCAGCGATGACTTCTTTGTTGTCAGGACTGTTTGCTTTGGTGATCTCCAGCACGTCCTCCTTTACATAGTGCTCTGTATTCTTCAGGCAGAACTCCACAGCTGACACCTGAGCTCTGTAGACGTTCTTGAACATTTGGACGTGTTCAACGTCTTTGTTTAGTGGGTTCAAACCAGTCAGTTTCCAGTAAGCCTCATTTAGCACCATCCCCTTTAACAGCAAAGTGCTGAAATAGAAGT
>JBOFRC010000289.1:0-1389 GCA_051650825.1 Sarcina sp.
GTAAAGATGAAGCTAGACACGGAAGAGCTTTCAAAGGTCTTTTAGATAGATACTTTGCATAATTAGAATATACAAAAGACTAGGGAATTTTCTCTAGTCTTTTTTTTATAGAAAATTATAAAAAAATTTAGAAAAGTGCTTTACAATGAATAATTGTTATTATATAATAATAAATGTACCAACGAGGTACGAAGATTTAAACAAAAGATTTTAAGCTGAATTTTTAAAAGTAGAAGATGATTTTTAAAAGTTTAGAGAGATAAATAAAAAATGTGTGTGTAAAATAAGAGGAGGAAATTTATTATGAAAAAATTTGTTTGTACAGTATGTGGATATATTCACGAAGGAGAAACTGCACCAGAAAAATGTCCAGTATGTGGAGTTGGAGCAGATAAATTCAAAGAAATGTCAGGAGAAATGGCTTGGGCTGATGAGCACAGAGTTGGTGTAGCACAAGGTGTTGACGAAAGAATAATCGAAGGATTAAGAGCTAACTTCATGGGAGAATGTACTGAAGTAGGAATGTACTTAGCTATGTCAAGACAAGCTGACAGAGAAGGTAAACCAGAAGTTGCAGAAGCATATAAAAGAATAGCATTCGAAGAAGCTGAACATGCTGCTAAATTTGCAGAAATGTTAGGTGAAGTTGTAGTTGCTGATACAAAAGCTAACTTACAAGCAAGAGTAGATGCTGAATTCGGAGCTTGCCAAGGTAAGAAAGATTTAGCTACATTAGCTAAACAATTAAACTTAGATGCAATTCATGACACAGTTCACGAAATGTGTAAAGATGAAGCTAGACACGGAAGAGCTTTCAAAGGTCTTTTAGATAGATACTTCGCTTAATTTTAAAGAGATACTAAATTATATTTTAAAAAGCTACACTTATGTGTAGCTTTTTGCATATAAAAAAATATATGAGGCAAAATATATTTAGTACAAGATAAAAGGAGCGATACTTATGACTATTTTAGGATGCAGTGTTCACAATTGTGTTAATAATGAAGGCGGATTTTGTGGTGCTAATAGTATAACTATTAGTGGGGAAGATGCCTATACCAGTAGTCAAACTCAATGCGAAAATTACAGTCAGGAAACTATATTAAATGCATTTAAGGCTTTACCAAATACAAATTTTATAGGAGAAATTGCACAAATAGTATCTACCAGTACTGAAATTAAAATGAATCCAGTAATAGTTTGTCAAGCAGAAAATTGCCTTTATAATGATAAAGGAATGTGTGAAGCAAAAAATATGATAATTATAGGTAATAATACTAATAGAAAAAGAAATCAATGCGAAACATTTATTACCAGATATTAGAGGGATTGCAAAAGCAGTCCTTTTATTTTTAGAAAAAAGGTATAATAGGAGTAAATGTATTAAAA
>JBOFRC010000290.1:0-45837 GCA_051650825.1 Sarcina sp.
AAATTCCAACTTCATCAAAGCCAATTATTCCATTTTTATAATCCTCAACCCCATATATAGTGTATAATTCATCACTAGTATAATTATTATTAGAGGGTGAAAATAAATGTTCAAAATAATTGATAAAATCTTCTGCTACTATTTTTTTGCCATCACTCCAAAAAGCATCTTTATTTATTATAAAGCTGTATTGCAACTTATCATTAGAAACCTTCCATCCACTTGCTAAGCTAGGTGCTAGACTTTTACTATTTGTAAATTCAACTAACCCTTCAAATACTGCACATATAAGATCTTCTTCTCTAGTCCTATGATAACTAGATGCATGCAGTGTTGTAGGAATACTTGTTGTTGTTATAACTGTTTGTTTTTCCTCTTCACTATCTATATTTACAGCAGGTTGTATCTTAGTACAACTTATAAACGAAAAAATAAAAATCATCATACAAACTAAACACTTTAGGCTATTCTTTATCATACTCACTATAACTCCTCCTACCAATATAGCCTTAATTATTACCAAAAATAGTATTTTGTAAACATTCTATTTAGTAATTTACACATTATGGAGAATAATGTTATAATCTGAATAACTTATTAGAACTAAAATATAGGAGGTGAAACTATTTTTCTACCAAATTATTGGTTAGATAAAATAGGTACTAATGACATTAGCCGTTCAAATTATTGCTATTATATTTATGCTAACTTTTATCTTTATAGGAATTTGGAGCTTTATAATTGCTAATAAAGCTTATAGTCAAGCTAAATATAAAAACTATCTATTAGAAAAAATATCTAATCAGCTTTCACTAGTAGCTGAGGCTTCATTAGATATAGATAAAACTACAGTAAAATTTACACAAGAACAAGAAACTGAAGAAAATGAAATTTTAAATACATATATACCAAACGAAGATGTTATTGAGCTGACTAAAGAACTTATTGAAACTGAACCATTATTTAAACTTGAAAAAGAAAATATAATATTTCCAAATGAAAAAGACACCTCTATTTAAAGGTGTCTTTTAATTTATTTAATACTTTACCTATTTAGTATTTGTTCGCCTACTATATTATTTATGGCTTCATCACTTACTTCAAATTCTAGCTCGTTTTTTAAAATGCTAGCTACTTCTTCTATTGAGTTAATTTCTCCATTATTAAACTCTTCTACAATCTGAGGATTAGAATCTAAAATTTCATTTGCTAATTTTCTTATTATCTCCTCTTTATGCTTTCTAGCTTCACTACTTTCTTCTATCCTCTTTGTCTCATCCTCAGGATTGTCAGTAGTATCCGTTAACTCATTTAAACTCATAAGACCTTCTCCTTAATTAAATTAGTTTTACTATACTCTCATTATAAAACCAAAATTTATCCATTAATTCAATATAATTATCATACTCGTCTATAATATTAAATCATCTCTTCAAATTCATCTTCATTTAAAACTCTAACTCCAAGAGACATAGCTTTATCGTATTTAGAACCTGCATTCTCTCCATAAATTACAAAATCAGTTTTTTTACTTACACTTCCCGCAACCTTAGCTCCTAAGCTTTCAAGTTTAGCTTTTATACTATCTCTTGAGTAATTTTTAAGAGTTCCTGTTGCCACAACTGTTTTACCACTAAATGCACTCTCTAAAACTTGTGCTTCTTCATAAATTGGCTTAACTCCCACTCCAAACAGCTCATCAATGATTTTTAAAATTCTCTCTTCTTTAAAAAAGTCAATTATACAATTTGCCACTATATCTCCAACATCGGAAACTGTAATAAGCTCATCAAAACTTGCATTTTTTATATTTTCAAAAGTTTTAAAGTGCTTAACTATGTCTTTTGCAGTTTTCACACCTACGTTTGGTATACTAAGTGAGTAAATAAATGCTGAAAGTTCACATTGCTTACTATTCTCTATTGCATCTAATAAATTTTGTGCTTTCTTTTGACCAAATTTATCTAACTCTAATAATTTTTCATATTCTAAATTATATAAACCTGATATAGATCTTATATCTAGCTTCTCAAATAACTGTTCTGCTGTTCTTTCAGAAAAACCTTCTATATTCATAGCATTTCTTGATGAATAATGAACTATAGTTTTTACCATTTGAGATTTACAACCTAATGTATTATCACAGAAAAGGTGTACTCCATCTTGATGTAATTTTGCTCCACAAGAAGGACATGCTTCTGGTGCTAATATATCCACGGCATTTTCTAAACTTGATTCAACAACTCCCATAATTTCTGGAATAACATCATTACTTCGTCTTACAAAAACTTCTGCGCCAAGTTTTACATTTTTTCTTTCTATATCATCTAAATTATTAAGAGTAACTCGTCTTACAGTAACACCAGCAAGTTCTACTGGTTCAATTAAAGCTGTAGGTGTAACCCTACCACTTTTTCCTGTATTCCATTCAACCTCTAAAAGTTTAGATGTTGTTTCTTGCGCTTCAAATTTATATGCAATTGCCCATTTAGGAGCTTTTACAGTATAACCCATAAGTTCTCTAGTCTTCATATCATCAATCGCTATAACAAGACCATCTATATCATAGTTTAAGTCAAATCGTATTTTCTCTATATATTCAATCTCATTTTCTATCTCTACAATATTTTTGCACTCTTTAATATAATCATCTACTAAGAATCCTTTTTGCTTTATGAAGTTCAACATCTGCATATAAGTCTTAAATTCTTCTCCTTCTTTATATCCTATATCATAAAAGAAAGCTGATAATCCTCTTTTTGCAGTTTCCTTAACATTTAAATTTCTTAAAGCACCTGCTGCACCATTTCTTAAGTTCTTTAATGGCGTACTTGCTGTCTCATTATATTTTTCAAAAGCTTCTGTTGTCATAATAGCTTCTCCATGAATTTCAAAAAACTCATGTGTATCTATTTTAAGGGGTATACTTTTTATTGTTTTTACTTGTGCTGTTACATCTTCCCCAACTTCGCCATTTCCTCTAGTAGCTCCTGTAACTAGTATCCCATTTTCATCATATGAAAGATTAACTGTGAGCCCATCAAATTTTTTAGTAACTATATAGTTAAGCTCTGGCAATTTTTCTGTTGCAGTTTCATTATATTCTTTTATGAATTTAATGTTCCTTTTATGCCACTCTTCTATTTCTTTTACACTTTGAGCTTTTCCAAGACTCCATAAAGGTGCCTTGTGTCTATATTTTTTAAATTCAGATAAAATAACATCCCCAACTCTTTGAGTAGGTGAATAATCTAATCTCTGATTAGTCTCTTCTTCTAATTTAACAAGCTCATCGTACTTTTTATCATATTCTTTATCACTTACAGAAGAATTCCCTAGTGTATAATATTCATACGCATATCTATTCAACTCTTCTACAAGTTCTTCAATTTTTTTAATCTTATCCATATTAAAATACATACTCCTATTGCTACTTATTTTCTTTTTGATTAAATAAATTTCCTAATTCATTAAATCTATTATACCCCTATATCACTAATTTAAAAACTAGCTAAACATCCTTTAACATTAATTTAAAAGCCGATTCCACACTATACTAGCTCTAAATTAGCAAAACTTAACATTAAGTGTTTTATGCCTTGGCTATCAAAAGCTATTGTCAATTTAATATCGTTTCCTACTTTTGTTACTGTTACTATAGTCCCAATTCCAAACTTACTATGTTTAACTTTTTCACCTATCTTAGCATTGCTTGGTGTAACTATTTTAGAATCTTCACTAGATAAAATATCAGCAAGTCTACTTTCAGCTGTTTCTCTTGAAATTGTTGGTGTATTACTATAAGAACTTCTAAGTCCATGTGGGTTATTTGCTCTTGCAGCTCCATAAGTTTTTCCTGTAAATTTAGTTGCATCTGGCTTTAATCCACTAACAACAGACTCCCTAGGCTTATACTCTTTTAAATCCATAGGAATTTCTCTAATAAAATCTGATTGTGGATATGCCTGTGTTTTACCAAATACCATTCTACTCTCTGCTGAAGTCATATAAAGCTTTTCTTCAGCTCTTGTTATTCCAACATAACAAAGTCTTCTAGCCTCTTCCATTTCTTTTTCATCTTCTAATGCTTTAGCATTTGGGAATATTCCTGTTTCCATACCTACCATAAATACTACTGGGAACTCAAGCCCTTTAGCACTATGTATAGTCATAAGTGTTACATAATTGTTCTCATTATCTATATCATCAGTATCTTGAACTAATGCTACTTTTTCTAAATACGTACTTAAGTTTCTTTCTTCCTCAATAGTATTCTTTTCAAAATCAACAGCATCAGAAACAAGTTCTTTTAAGTTCTCTATTCTACTTTCATCCTCTAGAAGCTTAGATGCTTTTAGTGCATCCATATATCCTGATTTCTCTAAAACATATTCTATAAGTTCTGACACACTTAAGCTTTCAGACATTGTCTTAACATCTTCCATCATATCAGCAAATCTAATAATAGGATTTTTTCCTCTTGATGTAAGCGCTTCTATTTTTTCAACATCTAATAAAGCATCATAAAAATCTATTTCGTATGTTTTTGCATATAAATCTATTTTTTCTACAGTTGTATTTCCTATACTTCTCTTAGGTACATTTATTATTCTCTTTAATGAAATATCATCCTGTGGATTAACTATACATTTTAAATAAGCTAGTATATCCTTTATTTCTTTTCTATCATAGAACTTAAGTCCTCCAAAAATTCTATAAGGCAGTCCACTTCTTCTCAAAGTTTCCTCAAAAGTACGAGACTGCGCATTTGTTCTATATAAAATAGCAAAATCTTTATAAGTCCAATCTGACTCTTTCTTAATTTTCTCTATCTCATTAGTTACAAATGATGCCTCCATTTTGTCTGAATAGCATCTCTCAACAATTATTTTATTTCCAGCTTCTTTTTCAGTTCTAAGAACTTTTGACTTTCTTTCAAGGTTATTTTTAATAACTCTATTAGCAGCCTCTAATATATTACCTTTTGATCTATAATTTTGCTCAAGCTTAACAGTTTTAGCTTCAGGATAATCTTTTTCAAAATCTAATATATTTCTAATATCGGCTCCTCTCCAAGCATAGATGCACTGATCGTCATCGCCTACAACACATATATTTTTATACTTTCCTGCTAATAACTTAGCAAATTCATATTGTGCCTTATTAGTATCTTGGTACTCATCTATCATTATGTATTTAAATTTATTTTGATAAAATTCTAAAACATCCTCATGACCTCTAAATAATTCAACTGTTTTAAAAATGAGATCATCAAAATCTAATGCATTATTTTTTTTAAGTCTTTTTTGATATTCCTCATAAGCTGTTGCAATTTTTTCTTTTCTAAAATTGCCTTCTATACTTCTTCTATATGCCGTCGGAGTTAAAAGGGCATCTTTAGCTTTTCCTATAGAACCTAAAATTTCATTATCAGTTATATCTTTTTCATTTATATTCTGATCTTTCATAATATGCTTTACTAAAGTCTTCTGATCTGAAGAATCATAAATAGTAAAATCACTTTTATATCCTAATTTATCAATTTCTCTTCTCAAAATCTTAACACAAGTTGAGTGAAATGTTGATATCCACATTCTATCTGCTGTATTACCAACTAAAGCTTTAACCCTTTCCCTCATCTCTGCCGCTGCTTTATTTGTAAATGTAATAGCTAAAATATTATATGGCTTTATATCTAACTCCTCTAACATGTATGCAATTCTATGTGTTAAAACTCTTGTTTTCCCTGATCCTGCACCAGCTAATATAAGCACCTGACCTTCAATAGTTGTTGCCGCTTCATATTGTTCTGCATTTAATAAGCTTTTTAAATCCACTTTCTAACTCCTCCTCTTTCAAACCTTCACTATACATAATTATATCATAACAACTCAAGCCATATCGTAAATTAACTTGTTTTTGAGTATTCTGTGTTAACTTAATTCTAGCCTTTTTGTTTTAATCTATACAATCTTTAGAAATTTTGACTTTTATCCTCTATGTTAATTAATAAATAAATTTTATCCATAATAAAAAAGCCTAGAGTTTAAATCAATATACTATAATAAACCCTAGACATATTTCCGTAATTAAATTTATAAAAAAAAACGCAACCCTTGGGGCCAGGTTGCGTCTTAGCAATAAGCAATAAATAAAAAGGGGGCTATTCATCCTTTTATTTATCCTTGCATTAACATTATATTAAAAAGAATTTGCTAATGCAAGTAAATTTTATGAAATTTTTGTAATTTATTAAACGTAAACATAAATATATATGGCCATAAATTAAATATCGTTAAAAGTCTTTACATAATAAATCTAATTCGTCTTGTGTAAGTTCTCTATACTCACCCTCAGCAAGACTTTCATCTATTTCTAAAGGCCCAAATTTAACTCTTCTTAAATATGTAACTTTCTTTCCTCTTGCCTCAAACATTCTCTTTACTTGATGGAATTTCCCTTCATGTATTGTTACATGAACTTTTGCCATATCTCCTAAATTTTCAAGTATTTCAAGTTTACCTTCTCTACACTTATATCCATCATCAAGAGTTATTCCATTTGCAAATGCTTTTATATCAGCATCTGTTATTTCTGCATTTATATGTGCAAAATAAATTTTATCAACACCATATTTTGGTGATATAAGTTTATGATTTAATTCACCATCATTTGTTAAAAGAAGCAACCCTACTGTATCCTTATCTAATCTTCCTACTGGAAAAGGCTCAAAAACTTGATGCTCTGGATATAATAAATCTACAACAGTCTCATCCTTATTATCAAAAGTAGCTGAAATTACTCCATCTGGTTTATTCATAAGTAAATAAATAAACTTTCTATATACAACCTCTTCTGAACCTACAAATATAGTATCTTCATAAGGATTAACCTTCATATTTACATCCTTAACACTCTCACCATTAACAGTTACTATTCCCTGCTTTATAACCTTCTTAATCTCTTTTCTAGTTCCATATCCTAGATTCGAAAGAATTTTATCTAATCTTTCCAAAATTCCGCCTCCTATGTACTGACTCTACTAGCCAAACGCTCTATCTATTTATCTATTAATTATAACATAAACCTAAACTCAATTCAGATAAGTTTTCCCCTATCCCTAATGCTACCTCATACCTAAAAATATTTTTCCTACTATAAATAAAAAATACAAATACCCCCCCATTAGTCTATAAACTAAAAAAACAAGCCTTAAATTATAAGACTTGTTTTCCATTAATAAATTTATTACCACTTAATATTAAGCTTCCTCATTTGCAAACTTAGAGTCAACTCAAATAACGCCATCAAAATTATATCTCTACCCAAAATCAAAATTATATTTTCAACTAAACTTTCTCTCTATAAAACTTTAAAACTTTTGGAACATAATTTTGAGTTTCCTTTGGCATTTTATACAAATCTTTCGAAGATATAACACCTCTTTTTTGCATAGTTCCTGGTCCACCATTGTATGCCATAAGAGCCATTTCTACATTTCCCCCAAATTTATCTAGATACTGCTTTAATAGCTTAACGCCACCATTAATATTTTGTTCTATATCATAGCCATTTGTTATCCCTAGCATCTTAAAATTAAAAGGCATTATTTGCATTACCCCCTGTGCACCTGCATGTGATGTCACTTTAGGATTAAAATTTGATTCCGCCTTAATTATAGCCCTTATAAGTTGCTTATCAACTCCATATTTCTTTGAAGCACGCTCTATAGCAGTATTAATTCTCTCTATATCTGTTTTTTTAATATCCCCATTTGGTTTTAACTCTTGTATAGTCCCTTGCATATTATTAGGTTTTACAACCTCTATATCAACACTATCTTTATCTATTTTATTAGTATTTTGCTTAATACTTTCACCATTAATATTTATATTAATATTTACATTTATATCTCCAACATTATTAGTTGACTTATTTGCCATAGCTGAAGCTAAAACAGCTTCCATCATAACTCCAAATGTCTGTTTATTTTCAGCATCACTAATTTTTTTAGATTGGTCTATATTACCAGTCATAAATTTTCCTAAGCCTAAGCCATTAATTTTCATTTTTATCCCCCTAAGTCAAATTTCTCAAAAGTTATTATCAAATAAACTAAGAAGGCTAAACAATAATTAAAGCACTTAGTTACTCAACATCAAATTCCATAGTTCCATAATCTTCATAAGCACATTTTCTATAATGACTTTTTGCTAAAACTAAAACCTTATAACGTCCACTTGAGAAAGGTCTAAATGTATAATACTTCTTCCTACTATATCTTTGCACAAGATTCCAATTTTCATTTTTCATTATATAGAATTCATAACAAATTCCTTTTCCGCCATCACTAACAGCACTAAAACTAACCTCTTCATTAATTCTATAAACATTCTTATCAGATATTACTTTAGTATTTGTTACAGGTGATGCTTCATTTACATAAAATCTTACTTCCCTCTTATTATCGAACCCAATTTCACACTCTTTATTTTTCACATAAATTTCTATTACATACTTCCCTGGACATTTAGGTTTTACACTTAACTTGTCAACACAATCAAAATCTGTTTCCTCAACAAGTTGTCCATTTATATTTGTAATATACTTCATAAGAGTATCTCTTGTATTCTGAACAATAGCCTCTATTTCTATATTATCCCCAACTAAAAAATAATCTTTTGCTGGAACTAAAATATGGTCAATTCTAGCTTCTCTATATGGTTTTACATCTACATGTATTAAATTATGTGCATCATATTCCTTATCAGAATACTTATCTTTTACTTTTATATCTATATCATATAATCCTGGTTCAGATGGTGTAAACTCTAAATAGTTTTCATCTCCATACGGAACTCCCCCAACCATATAACCCATCTTAGAAACATCAAATGCATATTTAATAGTATTTCCACCATCAGTCTCTATATTTATCTTAATAGGTTCATTTATAATATGAATATTGTTATTATCATTATTCATGTCAATTCTAGTAATTCTAACAGGTCTATGCTTATCTTCTTCCACAGTAAAATTAATACTAGATTGAAGTTCAAAATCTCCATTAAAAGTTTCATCTTTAACCTGTACTATTATTTTATAATCACCTTTTACTTTTGTATTCCAAAGGAAATTATTATTTCTTTTAAAACCCGAAACCTCTCTGTGAGGTCCCTCAATGATAAAGTTATATCTCAGCTCTTTCCCACCATATGCTATAGCTACAATGTTAATATTTTCTCCAACAGTACTTGGAGATTTTAAATCAGTTGTAAGACTTTTAAGTTTTACATCTTG
Organism: Sarcina sp.; assembly: GCA_051650825.1. Lineage (GTDB taxonomy): Bacteria > Bacillota > Clostridia > Clostridiales > Clostridiaceae > Sarcina. The sequence continues at coordinate 9,301 of JBOFRC010000290.1, forward strand.
ATACGGCTTTATAACATATGTCATAAGTGCCCTATCATCAAAGTCTTTAGATGAATACATATCTCTTATATAACACATAAGTCTATATTCACCGCTCTTATCCTCTCTAAAAGAAACCATATTTCTTGAAGAAAAGTCTTGAACACAATATCTTGTACCATCTGGATTGACCTTTATAAATTTATATAACCCTGTTCTATCATCTTCAAAATTAGCATCAACTTTAAAAATAATATCTTCTCCTACTAACAACTCGCCAGCTAGACACTTAAAATCTATTATTTCAACATTTTGCACATTATTTACAACAAATCCTACTTTTGAATAATCATCAAAATTATTTTCTGAATCTGGTAACTTACTTTCTACTAAAATATCAAAATTTCCAGCTTCATTAGCAGTAAAATTCAAATTATTATCAGGTGTATAATCCCTTATAAGTCTCCAGCCCTCTTTTGAACTTATAAAATATCTATACATCACAGGACTCACATTATTTTCAACAATAACTTCAACTTTATCACCAATATCATAAATATCTTTATTTATAAGAATTTTTTTTATTAAACTTTCTTCATTAATTCCCACTGATAAACTTCTGGTTAGCGTATAATCAAAAGACTTTGTCGAGCCTATTTTTTTAGCTTGTACCATAATAAAATGCTCTTTTTTCTCCATAGGAGTCCATAAGAATATATTATTTTCACTAAAGTCTTCCTCTAAGGCTTCCCATACTCCCTCACTTCCTATAAGTATTTTATACAATAAATCTTCATCAATATTATTATTTATTCTAAATTCATAACTTTCTCTTCCATCTATACGTTTATCAATAATCTCAATATAAAGCTCTTCCATAATTTACACCCCGCTTCATAAACTCAAACCCTCTATTTAAAATTATACAATTTTTGCCATATTATGTAAACTAATATCGCTCTATAAGAAAAAATTTTTAACGTTTAGTATGTATATATATTTTTCTTTTACACATAATACTAATAGTGTTTAATAACACTATAAATCTCCTAATTTTATTATATCCATATAATCAAACCATTAAAATAAAAACTTATAGGCATTGCCTATAAGTTTTTTTTATATTTACAAATTATATTTGCATATAACTCTAGTAACTAAAAAGAAAAATATATTTGTATACCTATAAAGCATTTTTTACTGCTCTAATTATTTTTATTAAATTATTATATAAATTTAAATTATCCTCTGACTTTCTTTTGCTTGGATTTTTGCCTCTCATTTTAACTTTTCTAGCTTTTTGAGATAAATGTCTTTCAAATAAAAGTCTATCTATATTTTCGTTCGTAAAACTCATTCCCTTAGGAGATAAAGCATAAGCTCCTTTTCCAAGTACCATTGCTGCAACTCCAAAATCCTGAGTTATTACAACATCGTTTTTTGTACATTCATTAACTACATACATATCAACAGATTGAAATCCTGCATCAACAACCTTAGAAACTCCATAATCTAAATTTATATTATGGTCTATAGTTGCATACACAACTAAATCCACATCACATTCTTTTGCTGCCTTTTGTATATAATCCATCCCTGGGCATCCATCACCATCAACTATGACCTTCACCATCTCTACCTCCTTTTTTAAAATTTTTCGTATATCCTTCTTTTTTAAAATTTTCATACATCTTTGATTTTAAATATTAAATTAATTCTACATTTACTATTTAAAATATAAATTGCTTCTAAATTAGAATTAGTATTGAATAAATATTAATCCTAAACTTATCTTATCAAACTTCTCTATTTAAATAAACTCTTTAAAATTTATAATAAAAAAAAAGATATCTATAAAATATAGACATCTTTTCTTATTATTTTTAATTGAATAAAATTATAAGCATTTCAAAAATTTCTTAATAAATAAAGAAATTTTTTCAATTTAAATTATAATCTTTTTTCTAATTCTACTTTTAAATCTTCGTATCCTGGTTTTCCAAGTAAAGCAAACATATTTTTCTTGTAAGCTTCAACTCCTGGTTGGTCAAATGGATTAATTCCTAATAGATACCCACTAACACCACAAGCTTTTTCGAAGAAGTAAACTAATCTACCAAAATAATATGGTGTAAGTTCTGGAACATTAACTATAAGGTTTGGAACTCCTCCATCATTATGAGCAAGAAGTGTTCCTTCGAAAGCTTTCTTATTAACGAAGTCCATTGTTTTTCCAGCAAGGAAGTTAAGTCCATCAGCGTTATCTTCTGTAGCTTCAACTGTTATTTCATATTTAGCTTTTTCTACATTAATAATTGTTTCAAATAAATCTCTTCTTCCATCTTGGATATATTGACCCATTGAGTGAAGGTCTGTTGAGAAGTTAACTGATGCTGGGAATAAACCTTTACCATCTTTCCCCTCTGACTCTCCGTATAATTGTTTCCACCACTCACCAAAGTATTGAAGATTTGGCTCATAGTTTACAAGGATTTCTATTGATTTTCCTTTTCCATATAATGCAGTTCTTGCTGCTACATATCTGTAACATTCATTTTCTTCTACATTAGAGTTAGAATACTCTATTCTAGCATCATTTGCACCTTGCATTATTTCATCTATATTAACACCAGAAACTGCTATTGGTAATAGACCAACTGCTGTTAAAACTGAGAATCTTCCTCCAACATTATCAGGAACTACAAATTGCTCGTATCCTTCTTCCATTGATAATTCTTTTAATGCACCCTTAGCTGCATCTGTTGTAGCATAAATTCTCTTTATAGCTTCTTCTTTTCCATATTTCTTTTCCATGTAATCTTTTAATATTCTAAAAGCTATAGCAGGCTCTGTAGTTGTTCCTGATTTAGAAATAATATTAAGACTTATATTTTTACCTTCTATTGTTTCTAATAAATCATGCATATAAGTTGAGCTTATGTTATTTCCTACATATAAAATTCTTGGGAACTTTCTTTTTTTGCATCCTAAAACATTATAAAAATTACTATTTAACATTTCTATAGCCGCTCTAGCACCAAGATATGATCCACCAATTCCTATAACTAATAAAATATCTGTATCTTCTTGTATTTTTTCAGCAGCTTTTTTTATTCTAGCAAACTCTTCTTTATCATAGTTTTCTGGAAGATTAACCCATCCTAAAAAGTCTGATCCTGCTCCTGTTCCATTATGAATTTTGTTATGTGCAGCTTCTATAGCATCACTTAAATAACTGATTTCATGTTCACCTAAAAAGCTAGCTGCTTTAGTAACATCAAGTGTTATATTTTTCATTTTCAATTCCTCCAATGTATTTATTTTGGTCTCACCCTATGAAACAAATTTTGTAAATAAATATAATATAAACCCAAATATAGCAAGTCCTATTAATGCCATTGGTATCAATATTAGGTACTGGGCAAACATTATCGCTACTAAATCTTTAAATTTAGGCTTTTCTTTACCTTCTATTTCTTTCATAAGTTTTCTCTGCTCTTCTTTTTCCCTTATTTTAGTTTCTGCATCTTTAAAGAAAAACATACATACCCTCCTACCACAACTAAATCTTAACATAATTAATAATATGTTTACAATAAGCACCTGTGCATAATTTGCCATTTGGTTTATTCTAAATTTGATACATATTATCTTTATTCTGAGTTTTTTCCCAATATAACTACATATTTGATATGTAAACAATTAATATAAATTTTTTTTAATAATTAAAAATATAAATTAAGTATTTCCCAATTCGAGAAATACTTAATTAAATTCTATACTAGATGACATGCTACAAAATGATCTTTTTCAACTTCTTTATATAAAGGTTCCTCGCTCTTACATTTTTCTGTTGCATATGGACATCTTGTATGGAACTTACATCCCTTTGGAGGATTTGCAGGTGATGGAATATCTCCTGTTAATATAATTCTTTCTCTTTTAACTGTAGGGTCTGGTATAGGAACTGCTGACAATAATGCCTTAGTATATGGATGAAGAGGATTATCATAAATTTGTTTCTTTCCTGCAAACTCCACTAAACTCCCAAGATACATAACCCCAATTCTATGACAAATATGTTTAACAACACTAAGGTCATGAGAAATAAATAAATTAGAAAAGTTATTTTCTTCTTGCAAATCCATCATAAGATTTATAATTTGAGACTGTATAGAAACATCTAAAGCTGAAATAGGCTCATCTGACACTATAAAACTCGGATCTAAAATAAGTGCCCTTGCTATTCCTATCCTTTGTCTTTGTCCACCTGAAAATTCATGTGGATATCTTTTCAAGTGATACGAAGCAAGTCCACATCTCTCTAGCGTTTTTTCAACTCGCTCTTTCAATTCATCCTTAGTGCAGATACCATGATTGACTAGAGCTTCTCCAACTAATTCACCAACTGTTAATCTAGGGTTAAGTGATGAATATGGATCTTGAAATATCATTTGCATTTTAGGTCTAATAGCTCTTAACTCTTTTTTCTTTAAAGCAAAAATATCTTTTCCTTCGAAATAAACTTCACCATCAGTCTTCTCAAAAAGTCTAAGAAGTGCTCTACCCGTTGTAGATTTTCCACATCCTGACTCCCCAACAAGTCCAACAGTTTCTCCTTTATATATTTGAAGTGAAACACCATCAACAGCTTTTACATGACCAACTGTTTTTGAAAAAACTCCTGCTTTTATAGGGAAGTATTTTTTAAGATTTTTTGATTCCACAATTATATCACTAACTGACGGAACTTCTAATTTCTTAGTTGCTAAAGTTTCAATACTACTCATCTATCTTCCCCTCCTCATACAAGAAACAAGCTACCTTATGCCCTGGTCTTACTTCTTTTAATACTGGTTGATTATCTTTACACTTATTTTTACATCTATCGCATCTTTCATTAAAATAGCAACTTACCGGTATACCTATAGGATTAGGAACTTGTCCTGGAATAGAATACAATCTCCTTGAATTATCGTTCCCATCTAATAAAGGTTTAGACTTTAAAAGTCCTTGAGTATATGGATGAAGAGGATTTTTAAATAACTCAATAACAGGAGCCTCTTCTATAACTTTTCCCGCATACATAACAACAACATAATCAGCCATTTCTGCAACAACTCCAAGGTCATGTGTTATAATCATAATAGAAGTTCCTAGTTGCTTCTTTATATCTCTCATTAAATCAAGTATTTGTGCTTGTATAGTTACATCAAGTGCTGTTGTTGGCTCATCAGCTATAAGAAGCTTTGGCTCGCAACATATTGCCATAGCAATCATAATTCTTTGTCTCATCCCCCCTGATAATTCATGCGGGTAGCAAAGCATAATCTCCTCGGCTCTTGGTATCCCTATTATTTTTAAAGTGTTAATAGCTTTTTCTTCTGCTTGCGCCTTTGACAGTCCTTGATGAAGTATAACAGCCTCACAAATTTGCTCTCCAACTTTAAAAACTGGGTTAAGAGATGTCATAGGTTCTTGGAATATCATTGATACACTATTACCTCTCATATCCATTATCTCTTGATCTTTGAACTTTAATATATCCTTACCTTCAAATAAAATTTCTCCACCAACTGTTTTACCAGGAGGATTTGGAATAAGTCGCATAAGAGACATTGCTGTAACAGACTTTCCGCAACCTGACTCTCCTACAACACAAACAGTTTCACCTTCTTTTATATTAAAACTAACATCATCTACCGCCTTAACAATTCCATCCCCAGTATAAAAGTAAGTTTGTAGATTTTTAAATTCAACTAAATTTTTTGCCATACTAATACCGCCTCCTATACCTTAAGTTTTGGATCTAATGCATCTCTTAATCCATCGCCAAAAATATTAATAGACATAACTGTTAAGAAGATACAAATTCCTGGTGGAATCCAAAGCCATGGTCTATTTGTCATAGTGAAATAATCATTTGCAGCCTGTATCATATTTCCCCATGTCGGTGTAGGAGGTGTAACTCCCATTCCAAGGAAACTAAGACTTGATTCTGTAAGAATAGCCCCACCAATTCCAAGCGTTGCTGAAACTATTATTACTGCAAAAGTATTAGGAAGTAAATGGAAAAACATCTTTCTAAAATCACTAAGTCCTAAAGCTTCTGCAGCTTGCATAAATTCTTGCTCTCTAAGCGATAACACTTGTCCTCTAACCATACGACAAGTACCTGTCCAGCTTAGACATCCTATAATAACCATAACTACATATATTCTATACTCTGGTGGAACTTTTACTTCTTGCATAACAGCTGAAACCATTATTAAAAGTGGTAAAAATGGAAAACACATAAATACATCAACAACTCTCATGATAAATCCATCTATTTTTCCACCATAATATCCTGCAATAACCCCAAGGCTACTCCCTATTGTCACAGAAATAGCAACTGCTATTATTCCTATTGAAAGAGAATATCTCCCTCCATACATCAATCTTGCAAGAACATCTCTTCCAACGTTATCAGTTCCTAAAAGATGTTTCATTGATGGCTCTTGATATATCTCAGAATAATTTATTTCCAAATGGTCATATGGATAAATCATAGGTCCTATAACAACTATCAAAACAAGTGTTAAAAGTATAAATAGCCCTGCTAAAGCAAGCTTATTTTTCTTAAGTCTTTTAAATGCTAGTGTCCAAGGACTTTCTATTTTCTCAGCTTTTTGTTTTTTTACTATCTCTTCTTTTACCTTACTCATATCAAGCCCTCCTATTTTAATCTAATTCTTGGATCAACAGCTCCATAGATAATATCTGCTATAAGATTTCCAAACAACGTAAGCATTGCTAACGTAAGATTCAGCCCCATAAGCAAATAATAATCTCTATTATTTACTGCTGTTAGTTGAACAGGTCCTATTCCTGGCCAACTAAAAATTGTTTCTGTAAGTGTTGCCCCTGAAAATAATCCCGGAATAGACATCCCTAAAAGAGTTACTACTGGAATAAGTGCATTTCTCAAAGCATGCTTATAAATAACAATTTTCTCTTTAAGACCTTTAGCTCTTGCAGTTCGAATATAATCTTGTCTTACAACTTCAAGCATACTTGATCTTGTATATCTCATCCATCCACCAACACTTCCTAAAGTAAGGACTGTAAGTGGTAATACCATATGTTTTAAAACATCCATTATGTATGGAAGTCCTGTTGCTGTAGTTCCTGGTTCGGCCATTCCTGATATAGGGAACAGAGCCAGTTCTACGCCTAAATATTTTATTAGTATAAGTCCGAAGAAAAATGATGGCATTGATATTCCAAGCAGTGCAAAAACAGTAAAGATCTTATCAAATTTTGAATACTGTTTCGTTGCTGAAACAATCCCTATTGGTACTGCTATTAAAAGACCTAATATAAGTGATGCAGCTCCTAATATAAATGAATTTGGAATATAATCCTTCATAACTTCTGCAACAGGCTTCTTATAATAAAAAGATTCTCCAAAACTACCCTCTGTAACTACACCTTTCATCCAGTGGTAATACTGTACATGTTTTGGATCATTAAGATGATACATATCTCTAATTTCTTCTACTCTCTCAGGACTTAAATTTGGATCCATATTAGTAGATAAGAAATCACCTGGTGCCATAGCAAATATTAAAAATATAATAAAAGAAACACCAAGCATAGTAGGAATCATCTGTAGAACTCTTCTGACAATATAATTAAACATAAACTCCCTCCTATCTTTTTTAAAAAAGTCTGGGAAAATTCCTTCCCCAGACTAAACCATAAAATAATTTTTGATTATTTAAGCTCCATTAAATGAATGTCACTTGTCCAACTCTTATAAGTTGATGGTCTATAATTTTCAACTCTTGAATTACTAGATGATAATTCTTTAGATATATCTAAGCAAATGTATGGTAAATCTTCTACAAATAGTTTTTGCCACTCACCATAAAGCTCTTTTCTCTTAGCTTGATCCATTGTAGTCTTAGCTTCTTTAAGGATTTTATCTGCTTTCTCATTTACCCATCTAGTTGAGTTATATCCACCTGGTTTATTTTGCTCTATAGCAAATATTTTTGAAGGATCTGGATCTATAGATAATGACCAAGCCATATTGAACATTTCAAAATCTCTAGCATTTCTAACCTTATCAGCCATTGAAGCAAACTCCATAAGCTCTGGTGTTACCTTAACCCCTATCTTCTTCCAACTATCAATAACTATAGGTGTTAATGTTTCAACATACTTAGAACCTGTGTAAGTCAGCCAGCTTATTTCAAGCTCTACTCCATCTTTATCTCTTACACCATTTCCATTTGTATCTTTCCAACCTGCATCATCAAGTATTTTGTTAGCCTTATCAGGGTCATACTTATACGCATCCTTAACTTCTGGGTTATATGCCCATGATGATGGTGTGATGTGAGTATTCATTATTTCAGCATTACCTTGATAGAAAGCATCTACTAAAGCTTGTCTATTTAATCCGTAAGTTAATGCTTGTCTTACTTCTTTCTCTTTAAGCTTTGGTGACTCATGATTTAACCCAATGTATCCGTAGCTGTTCGCTTTATATTGGTGTAAATCCATAAACCCAGCTTGTGTTAATTGTTGAATATTTTCTTGTGTTCCATTAATTCTTTCTATTAAATCAACACTTCCTGAAACTAACTCTTGAATTTCAGTTTGCTTTGTTGTAACTTTCATTACTATATTAGGTATTTTTGGTGCTCCCTTATAGTAATTATCATTTTTAACAACCTTAACTTCTTGAGCTGGCTTAAAGTGCTCAAATTTATAAGGACCTGCTCCTACTGGCTTTGCAAGTTGATCCTTAACTTTTTGGATATCACCTTTTTCAAATCCATAAACACTCTTTGGAAGAATTCCCATTCCAAAATTCCAAATAGCTGTTGCATCAACTTCTTTGTTAGTAAAAGATATTTTATAGTCATCTATAACTTTTATTCCCTCAATAGTTTTAGCATCACCTTTGTTATACTCCTCATAACCAACTAGTCCATCTACATGTCCTGATCTTGGTCCATCATACTTTGGATCTGCTAACATCATGTATGTGAATTCAACATCCTTTGCAGTAAGCTCTTCTCCATTAGAAAATTTAATTCCCTTTTTCAAATTAAAAGTATATGTTTTATTGTCTTCTGAAATTTCCCAACTTTCTGCTACCTCTTCTGTAGGTTCTCCATCCTCATTGTTTCCTACCATACCTGCAAAAACTAAATCAACTACGTATTGGTCATATGTTGTTGAAGAATACCCTGGTAAAAACTCTCCTTTTGGTGCTGCCATACCTACTACTAAAGTATCTTTTCTATCACTTGCCCCTTTAGGTAATTTTTCTGGATTTGCTGCAAGTTTAATTTCTGCATATTTACTTTCTGCTGTTTCTCCTCCTGCATTTTCTCCTGTTGCTGGTTTTTCAGCTTCTGGTGCTTTTTCTCCACCACATGCTACAAACATGCTTGTGCAAAGAATAACAGCACTTAAAGCCGCAATTAATCTTTTTTTCATATTAACTTCGCCCCCTAAATTAAATTTATAAATAACTAGACTTTCTAGCTAAATATCTGCTCTTACTAAAACACATTTACACCATGACTCCCCCAAGTAAGTACATATGTTTCCGTATGAAATACATTTTTAGATAAAATTAAACAATTAACACTATTATTCGGCTAAAATTATTCCTTAAGCATCAATTGTATTTCCTTAAATGTATTAAATTTTGTTTTTTATGGTGTTATTACCTTTATTTGTATTTATTTTATCATCAAATAACAACATTGTAAATATTTTTTTGTATTTTTATACTATATTTACTAAAAAAACTTTATTAATCCATATATTTACACACATTAATCTATCAAGAAAAACTTATTTATTAATATATATGCAAGTTTTTTGAGTTTTATATTTTTCATCTTAAATTAACTTTATTAGTTAAAGAAAAAGAACATAGTTTTAGGGGATTAAACTATGTTCTAAAAAATTATTATATATATTTATTAAATTAACAACAAACCAAAACTAAAATATTAAACATTAACTAATTCTGCTTTTATAGCATCAGCTATAAATTGAACATTTGTACCAATTATTACTTGTATTGATGTATCACTAAGTTTCACTAAACCTCTTGATCCTAAAGCCTTTAATGCTTTTTCATTTACTACCTTTGCTGTTTCAATTTCAAGTCTAAGTCTTGTAACACAGTTGTCTATTGCTTTGATATTTTGTGCACCACCAAGTGCTTCAATATATTCTCTTGCAACTTCACTCATATTTGAATTTTTTGATATAGTTTTATTGTCAACCATTTCATCATCATCTTCTCTACCTGGAGTAGGAATATTGAATTTTTTGATTAAGAAGTAGAATGTAAAGAAATATAGTGCTCCAATTCCAAGACCTATAGGAATAATCATTATAGCATTTGTAGCTAAATTATAATTAAGAGCATAATCAATAAATCCAGCTGAGAATCCAAAACCATGCAGCACTCCAAGCATTGACGTAACTGCCATTGATATACCACTTATTACAGCATGAGCTACTAATAAAACTGGTGATAAGAATATAAACATAAACTCTATTGGTTCAGTGATACCTGTTAAGAAACTAGTAAATCCTAAACTTAATAACATACCACCAATAGCTTTTCTATTTTCTTTTTTAGCTGCAAAATAGATTGCAAGAGCAAGTGCTGGTAGACCAAACATCATAACAGGGAAGAATCCAGCCATATAAGTACCTGCTGTAGGATCTCCTGCAAAGAATCTATTTAAATCTCCTGTAGCACCTTCAAAATTATCTAAAGTAAACCAGAAATATGAATTAAGAACATGATGTAATCCCATTGGAATAAGAAGTCTGTTAAGGAATGCAAATAGTCCCGCTCCAACAGCTCCAAGCCCAACTACACCAGCTCCAACTGTATTGATTCCACCTTGTATAGTTGACCAAGTAAATCCAAATATAACTGCTAATACAACTGCACATAAAGCTGTCATAATAGGAACAAGTCTTCTTCCTCCAAAGAATCCTAAGAAATCTGGAAGCTTTGTATTTTTAAACTTATTGTAGCAAAGACCTGCTACTATACCAATAATAATACCTCCAAAACTATCAAACTTTAGAGACTTAGCCATCTCTTCTCCATAATTACTTACCCATATAAACTTACTAGCATTATTAAGTACTAGATACCCAACTGCTCCTGAAAGACCAGCAGCTCCATTGCCATCATCTGATAATCCTATAGCAACTCCTATAGCAAATATAAGTGGTAAATTATCAAATAATGCACTACCTGCTGCACTTAAAAATCCAAACGATTCTGGTAAATTAAAAAATTCTATAATATCTGGTTGCCCAAGCCTTAAAAGTAAAGCTGCAACTGGTAAAGTAGCTATAGGTAACATAAGTGCCTTACCTATCTTTTGTAAAAATCCAATAATTGATATTTTCTTTTTAGCTGTCGTGTTAGTCATAATAAAACCCTCCTTAATATTTTTATTTTTAAAGTAATAAGTGCAATAAAAAAAGCCGATACATACTCAAACTCTAAATTTGAATATCTATCAGCTAATGCCCAAAATCTAATGGTAACACGCCCTAAGACTTTAATTACTTATTTTCTATAATCCAATGATAACATTTACTTTTCCATTTTTCAATATTTTTGTTATTTATTTACATTTAATTTTAATTGTTAATATTTATTTCCTTTTATTTACATTTAATTCAAAATACACTTAATATACTACTCTTTTTATACTAATTATTTCTTAGTTTATATAACACTAAATCTAGCTTCTCACATCAATAAGAACAATGAGCTATGCTATTATGAGCTATTCTTTAAAAGTCATCCCCTTCAATACTAGTCATAGTAATATTTTTTTATAAATATTCACTAGATAAAAAACAAATATTAAACTGTAATATACTTATAACCTCATTTTCCTTATATTTTTCATGTATGTGTGGTAAAATATTGCTATTAGGGGTGATGAATATGTCAAAAAAAGCATCTATACCAGCTTACCTTAAAATAGCAATGGATATAGCTTCAAGAATAGTCAATGGAGGTTTTATAGAAGGTGAAAAACTCTCAGGACGTTCAACTCTTGTTAGCATATACAATGTATCACCAGAAACTATAAGAAGGGCCATAGCACTACTTAAAGATATGGATGTAGTTGAAGTTCAAGAAAAAAGCGGTATCAGAATATTAAGTAAAAATAAAGCCAATGAATTTTTAAAAAAGTTCAAAGCTAAAAATGAATTTACAAACATTCAAGATGAAATATATGATTTAATAAATCAAAAAAAACAACTTGATAAGTCGCTTGAAACTAATATACACAGTCTAATAGAATTTGCTACCCAACTTAGAAACGTCGGTATAATAGTTCCTTATGAAGGAATTGTTCAACCTAACAGTCTTATAATAGGCAAAAATTTATGTGAACTTAACTTTTGGCAAAATACAGGCGCAACAATCATAGGAATTAAGCGTGGTGATAATACATTTATTTCACCAGGACCTTATTTCAACATAGAAGAAAAAGATATTATTATTTATGTCTGCGAAGAAACAGCTATTGATAATGTCAAAAACTATATAAAATCTAACTCAAAATAGAGTTATTAATTTATCAATAAAAAAATAGGACTAGTATAGAGAGTAAAAATCTATACTAGTCCTATTTTTCTTTTACTTAAACATCACATACATATCTTTTTTAGTAGCTTTTGAAACCCTACTACAAATAAATTCTGCTATAGAAGCATCTATAAAATGATGTAATACTGTTCCTATTGCTGTCACAACTATAATTTCATAAAAATTAAAACCAAAAGGTATTACTACAAGACCTTCTAATATTCCATGTATTGGTGCTGTATATAAGCTAGCCTTCTTAAAATTTTTATTCTTTTGCAAAATTTTTGCTCCTAGATACCCTACTCCCACATGCATAAAAGCTCTAAAAACAACATACGGTGGCATACCTGAAACTGCAAACCCAAGTCCTGATCCTATTCCAACTATCACTGCTACAAGAGGTGATATAAACATAGAAATAAACATAGGCACATGAGATGCTATAGTAGCTGTAAAAGGCCCTACTATAATTTTTAAAAATCCGAACTGAATAGGTATAACTATTGCTATTGCAATCAAAAGAGCTGTACTAACTAATCTTTTCGTTTGTATTTTCATTTTACTCCCCTTTATCACCATTTATAATAGAATGAAATCTACTATAAAGAAAAAATTATATACTTATTTAATAATAACATTTATTCTTTTTAATGTAAAATAATGTAATTAATAACAAATAAAAATACCTCAAAATTTCTTTGAGGTATTTTCTTTGAAGATTCGTATTTAATATTTTGATTCGTATTTAATATTTTTAATTCGTATTTTTGATGATTATATATGTTTTATTCCCACTCAATTGTTGCTGGTGGTTTTGAAGTAACATCATAAACAACTCTGTTTACTCCTGGAACTTCATTTACTATTCTTCTTGATACCACTTCTATAACTTCATAAGGAATGTGATACCAATTAGATGTCATACCGTCAGTAGATTTAACTGCTCTAAGTCCCACAGTATGACAATAAGTTCTAGCATCTCCCATTACTCCAACTGATTGAATATTAGGTAATACCGCAAAGTACTGCCAAATTTTTTCATCAAGACCTGCAATTGCAACTTCTTCTCTGAATATCGCATCTGCTTCTCTAACTATTTCAAGTTTATCCTCAGTTACTTCACCTAAAACTCTAATTCCAAGTCCTGGTCCTGGGAAAGGCTGTCTCCAAACTAATTTATGAGGGATTCCAAGCTCTTCTCCAACTGCTCTAACTTCATCTTTAAATAATTCTCTTAAAGGTTCAATAAGTGAGAATTCCATATCTTCTGGAAGTCCACCTACATTATGATGACTCTTAATAACAGCTGAAGTATCTGTTCCACTCTCAACGACATCTGGATATATTGTACCTTGAACTAAGAACTTAATTTCTCCAAGTTTATTTGATTCTTCTTCAAATACTCTAATAAACTCTTCACCTATAATTTTTCTCTTAGCTTCTGGCTCTGAAACTCCTGCAAGTTTTCCAAGGAATCTATCTTTTGCATTAACTCTTATAAGGTTCATGTCAAATTGTTCTCTAAATATCTTTTCAACTTGATCTCCCTCATCTTTTCTAAGTAGACCATGATCTACGAAAATACAAGTTAATTGCTTACCTACAGCCTTATGAACCATAACAGCTGCAACTGATGAATCTACTCCACCTGATAATGCACAGATAAGTTTCTTATCTCCAACAATCTCTTTTATCTCTTTTATCTTATTTTCAGCAAATGATGCCATTGACCATGTACTTTCAAGTCCACATACTTCATGTACAAAGTTTGAAAGAAGCTTTTTACCAAATGGTGTGTGCTCTACTTCTGGGTGGAACTGAACACCATAAAGGTTTTTTTCTGTATTTTCTATAGCTGCCATAGGTGAGTTAGCTGTTTTAGCAGTAACCTTAAATCCTGTTGGTGCTTCTTCAACGTAATCTACATGTGTCATCCAACAAAACTCATTTGCATCAATGCCTTTGAATAATACAGATGTTGTATCAATTTCTATTGCAGTCTTACCATGTTCTCCACTTGGAGCTGTTGTAACTTTTCCTCCAAGAGTGTGAGCCATAAGTTGCTCTCCATAGCATATTCCTAGTACAGGAACTCCAAGCTCATATATAGCTTTATCTATTGTTGGTGATTTGCTATCATAAACTGAGTTTGGTCCTCCTGTAAATATTATTCCCTTTGGGTTTCTTGCTTTAATCTTCTCAACGCCATGTGTATAAGGAACTATTTCGCAGTAAACACCACATTCTCTTACTCTTCTAGCGATTAGCTGACCATATTGTCCACCAAAGTCAACTATTAAAACTAAATCTTTCATACTTTAACTCCTTTGCTAATAAGAATCGATTTAAGTTAAATAATAAATTAATATCTATACTTAAACCTAAAAACTTAAATTTCCATCTAAGCTAATTATATCTAAAACTATTGATTTACACTATAGTTTGGTGCTTCTTTTGTGATATTAATGTCATGAGGATGACTTTCTCTAAATCCTGCTGAAGTTTGAACAACAAATGTAGCTGTTTCAAATAATATATCTAAATCTTTTGATCCTAAGTATCCCATTCCTGATCTTATACCACCAAGTAATTGGAATATTGTATCTGCAACTGCTCCTTTGTATGCTATTCTTCCTTCAACACCTTCTGGTACAAATTTCTTTGTTCCATTTTGGAAATATCTATCGCTTGATCCTTTAGCCATAGCTCCAAGTGATCCCATTCCTCTATATACTTTATAACTTCTACCTTGGTATATTTCCATTTCTCCTGGTGCTTCATCACATCCTGCAAATAATGATCCCATCATTGCAACTGCTGCTCCTGCTGCAAGTGCTTTAACTATATCCCCTGAATATTTAAGTCCACCATCTGCAATTACAGGAACTCCATGTTTTCTTCCTTCTTCTGCACAATCCATAACAGCTGTAAGTTGTGGTACTCCAACTCCTGCAACTATTCTTGTTGTACAAATTGATCCTGGACCAATTCCTACCTTAACACAATCTGCTCCTGCTTCAATTAAATCTCTTGTAGCTTCTGCTGTAGCTATATTACCTGCTATTACTTGAAGATCTGGGTAAGCTGCCTTAATTCTTTTAACACCTTCAATAACACCTTTTGAATGTCCATGTGCTGTATCAAGAGTTATTACATCAACACTAGCTTCATATAAAGCCTTAACTCTTTCCATCATATCACCTGTTATTCCAACTGATGCCCCACATAAAAGTCTTCCTCTTTCATCTTTAGCTGCATTTGGATATTCTTTAGTCTTCTCAATATCTTTAATAGTTATAAGACCTGTAAGATTTCCATTTTCATCAACTAATGGAAGCTTCTCTACTTTATGTTTTTTTAATATCTCTAAAGCATCTTCTACTTTAGTTCCTTCTGGTGCTGTAAATAATGGGCTCTTTGTCATAACTTCTGAAATTTTTCTACTATAATCTGTTTCAAAAACTATATCTCTATTTGTAAGTATTCCAACAAGTTTTTTACCTTCAGTCACAGGAATACCTGATATTCTATATCTAGCCATAAGTTCTAGAGCTTCTTCTATTGTATTATTTTCTCCAAGGAATATTGGATCTGTTATAACACCATTTTCTTGTCTTTTAACTCTATCAACTTCTTGTGCTTGAGCTTCTATAGTCATATTTTTATGAATGATTCCTATTCCACCTTCTCTAGCCATAGCTATTGCCATTTTAGATTCAGTAACAGTATCCATACTAGCACTCATTAAAGGTATATTTAAAGTTATTTTTTTAGTAAGTTTAGTTTTTAAACTAACCTCATTAGGTAAAACCTCTGATTTGTTTGGTACTAATAATAAATCATCAAATGTGTATGCTTGTTTTAATATCTTTGCCATATTTACAACCTCCATTATTTTAATTTTGCAAGTTAAGTTTCATTTATGTATATTTTTGAATTATTTTATTTCATTTTTAGTTGTCTTATTTTTAGTAATAAATGTAAAAAAAGACATATTAATCTCTAAGTGAGTTAATACGCCTTAATAATGTGTTAAGTAATATTAAGTCACTCATAGAGGAGAATTTAAAGGTTCTCCGTAGATACGCCCTGCCATATTCAAAGCTTATACGAGTTTCTTCAAGTATTTTCTTGTTTTTTGTTCGTTGATTTTTATTAATTATATGACATGATTACAACGCTTGTCAACAAAATTGAATGTACTTTTTTAATGATTTTTTTCTTGCAATATTTTTAAATTATGATATTTATATTTCATATAATTGTTCGTGTTTTCCTCAATAATTTGTATTTATAACTTTAAACCTTATCATCACCTCTAACTATAATTTTCCCTCACTTTTTTTAAAATAATCAAATAAAAAAAGTATGAAAATAAAATATTTTTATCCTCATACTCTTAAATTTTAAAAAACAAATTTTATTGTTCGTATTTATTTGTAATTTTTTAGAAATGTTCCGGCTGTGCAACACCATTTACTTTTATAGTCCAATACTCTTTAACTGAATCATTTAATACTTCTACTTGAGATTCAACACTTTCATTTCCATCTGGCATTGTTACCTCTTCTTTCCAAGAAGAATTAACTTCCACTCCAATTTCAAAAGACTGATTTAAAAATCTCTCTTGCACCATCATATCAATTGTTATTAAATAAATTTGATTTCCTTCTAATTTAACTCCCGCAGCATCTGCTCCAGCAATTTTTTCAAATCTATTTGTTTGTGTATTCAATTTATATAAACTAAAAACACCTTCATTTCCCAAATCTCTAATCTTACCATTTTCCTTTATTATAGGCCTTATAGTATCTTCAACCTTAGGTTTAATAACCATTCCATATCCAAACTCATTATTAATAGCAAGATCACACATATCTAATTCATCTAATGAATTATTAGCTATTACTGAAACCTGTGCTAAGCTAAGTAAATCTTCTGTACTCAACTTCTTATCACTTAAACTATTTAAATTAGCTGTTAAATTACCATTAAACAATCCCATTCTAGCAACATATGGAATTGTAGGTTTAACCCTCCAAATTAAAAGTTCACTATTAGTTAAAGATGGATCTAATACCTTATTGAATATATGCTCTTGCTTATCATAACTATCTACTATGAATTTAACTTCTATCACTTCACTATCAGCAACATCAAAACCTAGCTCTTCCATTTCTCCACCATCAATAATCTTAGCCTTAATATCAAACTCTATCTGATTTGCCTTAACTTCATTTGCCTTAGAGTCAAATATTAATTCAATATTCTGCTCCTTATCTTCTGAAGCTACTACAATAGAATTTTTATACTTTTCATTAACTTTAGCGATAATTTTCCCTTTCAAAATAATAGGACTTACAGCTTTTTCATTAATTCTAATAAAATCATCATAATACGGAGCCTGAACTCTTAATGCATATCCATCTAATTTTTTAATTAACTCATCAACAACAAGTTCATCAGTTCTCTCACCATAATTTACAGAATACCATCTCGTATTATCATTTTCATTTACTACAATATCATTAACAACCTCATTAGCATATTTATCAGCAAGCTCTCTATCTTTTTCATTGTGCCCATCTTTATCAACTCTTGTATATAATAAAGATTTTTGTCCCTGTGAAACTTGAGTATAATAATTAGGATTTCCATTAGTAACAAGAACTACACTTGAATCATTTTCAACATTTTTATCACTAATCATTTGTGCTCTTCTCACACCATCACCTAGATTTCCTGCTTCTAATGTACCTTCGGCTTTAGAAATTTGATTTATAAGCTCGTCAATAGATAATAAACTTTTCTTATTAACTTCAACAACTTCAGCCTTTTTCCCAAGCAAAATCAAATATCCATTAATCTTTGCTCCTTCTTCCTTTAAAATTTCTAAAGATTTAATCATAGATTCCCTAGCTGTTTCTTCATTTCCACCCTTTAAATCTAAAACTGATTTGTCTACAACATAAATTAAATCTCTACTCTTAACATCTAAATTAGAATTAACTACCTCTTCACCTTTTCCATCTAATACTTTCAATTTTCCTGCATTTAAGCTATATTGCATAGTAAAATATCTATTCAAAGGATAGTCCATGTGTATAGTGTTTCCTATAATCTCATTCTCACTTGCCTCTTTTATTCTAAGACCTTGGATTGTTCCTATTTCATATAATATTTCTCCTATATTTACTGAAAACTTATTCTTAAAAATTCCCTTACCACGATTTCCCTTTAAATCTTCATATTCAAGTGTAAAACTCTCATTGAAACCATCTATTCTTCCAACTGCTATGGCTTTAAAAGTTAACTCAACATCAAAATTCTCAGCTATATAACATCGCTTTCCATCAATAAAACCCGATTTATAAATAATATCACTTAGGTTAACACTACTACCTACAACATCTAAAGTTTCATTTCCTCGCTTTGCACTTTCTAAAATTAAATTACTAGGTAAAGCAACTTTCAAAGAATTCTTCTTTAAAATCCTTTCATCTCCCTCTGGATTAGTTTGATCATATTCAATACTCCCTGGATTAACAGTGAACTTAAATTTAAATGAAGCTCCCTTATATCCCTCTAACAAAACTTCTGATGTTTCTAATTCCATCCTAGGATTCGCTGTTCCAGTTGCATCTGCATTATTAACAAAAAAGAATCCCCCTATGGCTAAAACAAGAACAGATAAAAATATCATAATTCCTTTTTTCATTTTTTCTCACCCCATTTACCACAAACTATTTTGCATTTCTAAGACTTAATTCTATAGTATGGACATGATCTATTTTCTTATTGTAATAGTCCTTATCTAATGCTATAGCTAAATTTGCACTTTTCTCCTTTTTAATAGCAACATTAATTTCATCCTCGCTTGGAGCTATTGCATTACCTAGTAAAGTCTTTATATTCTTATTTTCTATATAAACAGCTTTAATATTTTCACTTATAACTTGCATTTCTGTCCAAACAATTGTCGTACTTGCACTAACTTCATGCACATCAAATAATAATTTATCATCATGCACCCTATACCTAAACTTATCAACTGTTTTTCCATTGATAGTCCCAGTTCCACCTAAATCAAAAATTATTTCTTTTATATCATTAAGCTCTGTACTTGTTGTATCATCCATTATTAAGCTATCTATATTTTTAGTTTGTAAAACATTTTTCATCATACTTTCAGTTATCATAGTTCCATCATGTTGTAACTCTTGTCTTATTTCAAGTTCCTTAGATTTTCTTTGTGTTGTATTAACAAACCCAAAAATTATCGCAGTAACTATCCCCATTAAACCTAAAACTATAACAAGCTCTAAAAGAGTGAGACCTTTTTTCTTTTTTAAAATCTTTCTCAATCCATATCACCCTTCTTTTCAAATAACTCTAACAATTAGTATATTCATATTTATTCTGCTAAAATTTTTTTAGTAAATCGCTACATACTTTTTTCTTTATTTTTCGACTATTTCCTAGGAAATTTTCATTATTATATAAAGAATTAGCTAAAGGATAGTTTTCCTTTAGCTATTCAGTGCATATTTAAACTTATAAGCCTATCTTCTCGTATTATAAACATCTCCATCTGTAGCTAATTTAACTCTAGGATTATCAGCATCATCTCCTGTTATTTCAATTCTAACTTGTTTGTCAGTCGAATTTTTCACATGAAGTTTAAGTGCTACAAGGTCAGTTAAATCAACCCTTTTCTCTGACTTAATATTAACTGCTATATGATTTCCTTTTGGAACAAAATCTACTTCACCTGATGCTGGATATACTTTATTTCCAAGCTTGTATTTAACAAAATACTCACTTCCTCGTTGTGTAAATTCAATAACTGCATTTTCTATTTTATTATCATCAGTCATAATTTTACTTCTTCCTATAGCATCATTTGGTCTCATAATAGAAATAGCAGGCATATCTGACTTACTTGTTGTAAGAACTAAATTTAAAGAAACTGCCTCCCCATTTTCATTTGTAATACTTCCAATTGTTGTATAAGAATCAAGGAAAGGATTATCTTTACCACTCTTACTAACAGCTTCCCAGTCATAATACCCATCATCACCACCTGTAACTCTTGGCACTGAATAAAATTCCATAGTGAATCCACCACTCATTTCATCACTTCCACTTGGAGCCATAGTAATATTTGTTATAGCTACCTTGTACTTGTAATTAGAAACAAGGTCTAGAAATTTCATTAACTCCTTATATTTACCTTTATAAGACGTTGTAATTTTCATTTGCTGAACATTTATACCTGCATCTTTTTTCTCTTCTTTTTTCTCCTGTGTTACAAGGTTTTCCTCAATTAAAAGCTCACCATTTTTTAATCTTTTATATGAAATTTTATCCTTTGGAACAGTTACTTTTGAATTGTACTCTTCTATCATAGCTTCTAAAGTATTTGCAAGATTCACCTCTTCTTCCTTAGAAGTAAAATAATCCGAAATAGGTGCATATACAGGCTCTGTAAATGATAGCTGTAACTTTAATCCTGATTTTTTCTTTAAATCTTCTATATCCTTTATAAGTTGCGGTTGCCATAACCCTGGATATATTTTTTTATTAGCATCTTCTATACTAAAATTTAATAATTTTATATCCTTCTCATTTTTAGGCATAGCAGCTATTTCTGCTTGCTTTTTATTATAATCATCTTCTAATGTCTGAAGTTCTAGCCTCTTAACATCAACCTTTTCCTTCATAGGAGTATAACCTAAATAATAATACCCTACACCTAACGCAGCTATTCCAAGTACACTAAGCATTATTTTTTCTTTATTACTAATCTTCATTTTATCCCTCCTCTAACGTACAGTTTATACTGAATGTAAATTCCTCAGAAACTTCATCAAAATCACTAGTTAAACTATTCATAAATGATTTCTTTATTATAGGAAGGTTATCTATATTGTATTTAAAATCAGCGGCTTCTGCCCCAGACTTAGAATTAGCTTGTATTGTTAATTTACCATCACTGATGCTCATATTAGTTATATTTACTCCACTTGGAACAGTTGAATTTATTTGAGACATAATAAGTGGGTCAACTATACTTCTATCTATAATTCCATCATAAACAGTCATAATAGCTGTATTAAATCCTTGTAGCATATTCTTTCTAAGCGCAACATCTCCAGCCTCTTTGTAGCTTCTAATAAATACGTCATCAGCTAAATTTGCATTAACTACTTTTATTTTTGAATCTAGACTTTGGCTTTGGAATACATTATAGCCTAAAGTACCTGCTATCCCTACAAGAACAACAGTAGCCACACCTGTCAAAACAAGTTGTGCTGTACTAGTTTCTTGCTCTTTAACATAGGGAGCAAAAAAGTTAATATCTCTTATCATAATCTATACTCCCCCCTTAGAACCTAATTATTGTTCCTATAGTATTTATAAACTGGTCTAGATTTGCTATATTAACATTTCTAGCAAGCTCTATTCCATCAAAAGTATTAATCTTCTCTGTTTCTGTATTAAGTTTAGCCTGCATATATTCTGGTAAACCCTTCATCTTAGCTCCACCACCATATATGTAAATTTTCTCTACTCTATTACCTGTCTTTGTTCTATAGAAATTACCAATTCGTGCAATTTCATCAATCCAAGTATCAATAATTCTTTTAAATTTCTTATTCAAATCAGCTTGATCTCCTATAAGATCTCCATTCATAAGATCACAAAGCTCCCATTTAGCTTCCTCAGCATCCTCTATAGCTTTACCAATAGTATAAGCAACCTCTCTATCAAGGTCCTGTTGGTTTGTATCTATAGTTTTCATAAATTGAAGTTTATCATCTTCTATAATAGAAGTATTAAACATAGAACTTCCCATATCTATAATCATATGAACTTTTTGTCTCTCTATACTCTTTCCGTTTATAGTTTTAACATGTCTGAAAAACTTTTGAACAGAATTATTAGCAATATCAAGTGAGCAAGGTCTTATTTTATTTCCCATATCAGAAACAACTGTTAAATATCCCTTAATAAGTTTTATAGGATAAGCCATAACTATAACCTTTCTCTTATTAATTCCATCCTCATTAATAATTCCCGCATCAGTAAACTGAATTTGAAAATCTTCTAAATTAATAGGCAAATACTGTCTTAATTCATTTGCAACAAGCATTTGTCTTTCTTCTTGAGTTATCTCATCATTATCTAAAATAGTTAACTCCCTGCTTATGATTCCCTTAGACATACTAGTAAAAGAGAGATCCTTAGTAGCAATATGCCACTTCATAAAAGAACCCTTGATAGTATTAACTATACTTGGTATATTTCTAAGATCTTTTCTTTGTTCATCAATAACTTCTCTTGGTGCTTCAACCTTTATAGCCGCAGTAATATGAATAACATCTTTCTTTTTCTTAGCTTCCATAATCTTAATATACTTACTACCAACATCTATGGAAATAATTCTAATATCCTTTATTTTAGGTAGTTTCTTAATCTTCTTCTTTTTCTTAACAACAGAGGTTTTACTAGCTTCAATTTCTTTCTCATCAATTCCAGTCTTTACAGCCTCATCTAATTTACTTACCATATCCTCACCTCTAAAGCCTTAATTTAAATCCCTTTAATCATTTAATTTTCACTCTATATTTTTGTTTCATATATTTTTTATATAAACTTAGCTAAATTTATTTGTTTTTAAATTGTCTTAATTCTTAAAAAACACCTTAAAATCCTTGTTTTAAGGTGTTTTGAATTAAACTCTAATATTAATCACTAAAAATCTAATAATCTTATTATTTTGATGGTGATGGTGGTGTAGCTGTTCCTTGTGCACTAACAGTAACTGACATATCATCATTTACTGTTACAAAAAAATAAGTCAAACCTTTTTGTTGAGGTTTCTCTACTTCTGATAACATTTTTTCATAGTTAGTTTTTCCATTAGTTGTTTCAAAACCAACAGTACTACTACTATCTATAGTTTTTGGCCCTGTTATTTTAAGTGTTCCTGCGCCTATTATATCTTCATTCGCTATAGCCATTAGTGTTATTTTTTCTATTTGTTCTTCTGTTCTTGTATCTGCCTTTTTCAAAGAATCATTTCTAACTTTAGTAAAGTTAGGAATTGCTATAAGTGCTATTATAGCTAATACAGCTAGTACTATTACAAGTTCTATTAATGTAAAACCTTTTTTCTTCTTTTTATTAATCATTAAAATACTCCCCTTTTTTATTAATTTAAATTACCCGCTAATATTGCATCACCAGTAGCGTTTGCAACATATGATACAGCAACTTGACCTTCAGCATTAATTCTAGCCACATATACAGTCTTATCTTTAACTTGTGGCTTCTTTACTTCTGACAACATTTTAAAATAATCATCATTACTTATATTAGTTGTGCCATTATTGTAATTAACAATGTTCTTATCATTACCAAAGTTTAAAGTATATGTTAAAATATTACTCTCACTTGGTAGCTCTATATTTTGATCTGCTATTGCCATTAATGTTATATTTTTAACTTGTTCAGCAGTTCTAATATCAGCTTTTATTAAAGAATCATTTCTTACTTTAGTAAAATTAGGTATTGCTATAAGTGCTATTATAGCTAGTACAGCTAGTACTATTACAAGTTCTATTAGTGTAAAACCTTTTTTCTTTTGTTTGTTGTTAATTGTTTTTAACACTTTAAAAATCTCCCCCTTAATTTTTAATAATATTTTTTATTTATTCTAAAAAGTATTTCTACTTTCATAGACATTTAATTTTTATGCTATTGTATGGTACATTTCAAACATTGGAGTTAATACTGAGATAATTAAGAAACCTACTACTATACCCATTACTACAAGCATTATAGGTTCAATTACTGATGTGATTGCTTCTATTGCTCTTTCAAGCTCATCATCATAGAAGTCTGCTGTCTTAGATAAGATGTCGTCAAGTGATCCTGCTTCTTCACCAATTTTAATCATTGAACTTAGCATAAGTGGGAAAACTCTTATTTCCTTTATTGGTTCTGCTAGTCCATCCCCTTTTAAAATTCTGTCTTTTACTTTTCCAATTTCTATTTCTGCAAATTTATTTCCAAGAACTCCACCAACAATTTCTAGTGATTGTACCATCGGCACACCTGCCGCAAGAACTGTAGATAAACTTCTTGTAAATCTTGAAACTACTATTTTTTGGTTTAGGTCTTTAAATGGAGAGTATCTTAATTTAAAGATATTATATTGCCTCTCCCCTTCTGGAGTTTTTTGAGTTATAAAGTAGAATGAAAATCCTATAACTCCAACTACAGCTATAACTATATACCATCTTTCTCTTAGGAATGTACTCATTGCTAGTGTCATTTGAGTTGTCCATGGAAGTGCAGCTCCTGAACTTTCAAACATATCTATAAACATAGGCATTACAAAAACTAATATAATAGTCATAACTACAACTGTAACTAGAGCTAATATAATAGGATAAATCATTGCATTTTTAATTTTTCCATTTAATTTATGTTGCTTCTCATAGTATGTAGCCATTCTATTCATCATTTGATCTAGGGTTCCACTTGTTTCCCCTACTTCTGCCATACTAATTAAAAGTGATGGAAATATTTTTTCATGCTTTCTCATACAAACTGAAAGTAATTCCCCTTTTTTAATATCTTCATCTATTTCAATTAAAGCTGTTCTTATTTTTTTATTTGGAAGCTGCTCTGAAAGCATATTTATAGCATGATTTATTGTAACCCCTGCTTCTAACATAGTTGCAAACTGTCTACAAAAGATTGCTACATCTTTAAGTTTTACTGAAGACATAAAATCCAATTTAATTTCTTGTGATTCTTGCTTTTGTTCAATTTTTAGTGCCATAAGCCCATTAGACTGTAACATAGCATTTACAGCTTCTTTATTCTCTGCTTCAAAAGCATTATGCTCTACTATTTCTCCCGTATTACTCATTGCCCTATACGAAAATTTAGGCATTATTTTATTCCCCCTTTCTTCTCTACTCTAAGAATGTTAGTGAAACTAGTTCATCTATAGTAGTCTTTTTCTCAAGCACTAGTTCTCTACAACTTGTAGTAAGTGTTTTCATTCCTTTTTTAATAGCTAAATCTTTTAATATATCTGAATTCTTTGTTGTTAATATCAAATCCTTAACTTCTCTATCAACTTGTAGAATTTCATATACTCCTATTCTTCCCTTATATCCTAGACCTCCACAAGTTTGACAACCTGTTCCTCTACTTAAAATCAAATGCTCATTCTCATCAATTTCTAGCATCTTTTTTTCATATGCATTAGCTTCATATTCTTCTTTACATGATGGGCAAATTCTTCTAACAAGTCTTTGTGCAATAACACCTTTAATAGCTGATGCAACTAAAAATGGTTCTACCCCCATATCTACAAGTCTTAAAACTGATGATGCTGCATCATTTGTATGAAGCGTACTTAAAACTAAATGTCCTGTAATAGCTGCTCTAACACCTATTTGTGCAGTCTCACCATCTCTCATCTCCCCTATCATAATGATATCGGGGTCTTGTCTTAACATAGATCTAAGTCCTGCTGCAAAAGTTAGTCCTGCTTTAGAATTAACATGAACTTGATTTATTCCTTCAACTGTATATTCTACTGGATCTTCTATAGTTGTAATATTTTTATTACCATCATTTAATTGTGCTAATACTGTATATAAAGTAGTTGATTTACCACTTCCTGTTGGTCCTGTTACTAATATAATTCCAAAAGGTGAGGCAATTATTTTATCAAGCTTTTCTAGCAAATCTTCACTCATCCCTAGCTTGTCCTTACCTATTTTATAGTTATTTTTATCTAGTATTCTTATAACAACTTTTTCACCTGTTATTAAAGGGATAGTTGATACCCTCATATCTACATCTACATCATCTATTTGAGTTACTATTCTTCCATCTTGTGGAACCCTCTTTTCGGCTATATTCATTCCTCCAAGAATTTTTATTCTTGTTATTAGTGCACTTAGTGCTTCTATATTAATTTTTAGAATTTCCTTAAGCGTTCCATCTAGTCTATACCTTACTCTAATATAATCTTCATAAGGTTCTATATGTATATCTGAAACCTTCTGATTAACAGCGTCAGAAAGGATCTGATCTACCATCTTAACAGCAGGTGCATTTTTAATATCATCTACTTCTATTTCTTTTTTCTTTTTTGCCCCTTGCTTTTCTTTTTCTAATTCTGTTGCGGCACTTTGAACTTTACTACCTGAAAAATATTTTGAAATAATATCTTCTATATCTTGCTTTTTAGCTATACATTTTTGAATTTGGCAATCTGTACTAAATCTAATATCATCCTCTGCAAACATATTTAATGGATCTGCAAATGCAACCTTTAAACTGCCATTTGGAGTCATACAAATAGGGAATACTGTATGCTTTTTACAAATTGTTTCAGTAATTTTTTTCAAAACACTTCTATCTATTTCTATTTGTGATAAATCTAAAATTTCAAAATTAAACTGCTTGTGAAGAATCTCCATAATATCTTCTTCAGTTACAAGATTTTTTTCTACTAAAATTTCACCAATTCTCTTTCCACTTAACCTTTGCTCTTCTAAAGCATCCATTAGTTGCATATTAGTTATTTTTTGGGCTTCTATTAGTAGATCTCCAATTTTCAACTTACGCTTTAACATAACATCCCCCTGCTTTTTAAATAGACTTAATATTTATCCAATTTTATACTAATATTATATTATTTTCCTGTAGAAAAAACAACTGAAACCGTTTTTTATTTGTCGACAAAATTCAGTTGTTTATAGGTATAATTTTAAGTTAGAACTTATAAAAGTACTCATTTATATAGGTTATTCCAAGCATTATCACTAAATAAATCGAAATTGCTATACTCGGTCCAAATGGAATATAGTCTGTTTTCTTCTTCTTTTTTGATAAGATTAAAATTCCACCCAAAAAACCACCAATGATAAAAGAAATTAATATCATAAAAATACTTAGTTCCCAGCCTATAAATATTCCACCTAAAACAGCTATTTCTATATCTCCTGCTCCCATGCCTCCTGTAAAATAACAAATCCCAGCAATTACTGCCCAACATATTAAAGCTCCTAGACATCCTATAAAAAGTTTTTTTATAAAATCCTCTACTCCGTTACTTACTATAATAGTCTCATATATAACAAGTAACATTCCTATTACTATCCCTGGAATAGTAGTTACTGAATACACATCTGTAGTATCATAATCTATTAATGCAATTACAATTAAAAAGAATGTTAAGATAGAAAACTTAAAAAATTCATATCCAAAACCATATCTTAAATATAAAAGTGAAATTAATGCTCCCGTCATAAATTCAACTAAGGGATATCTAAAACTTACTTTTTCTTTGCAGTATCTACATTTTCCTTTTAAAAATATATAACTTATAATAGGAAACAAATCCAGCCATGATAATTTATGTCCACAGAAGCCACAACTAGATGGCGGATTAACTATTGACCTTTCTTCTGGTATTCTGTATATACAAACATTCAAGAAACTTCCTATTGTTATTGCAAAAATGAAAACAATTAAAACCATCTAGCCATACCTCCTTAAAACTATATTCCCATCTTTTTTTCATTATTAATATTATCGAAATATTTATTAATAAATTTATTTTTTATTTGACTAAATTCCATTTTTTATTATTAATTAAATCATTTGCTTGAATTACATTATTAGATTCAGAACCTGACCCATTATTCGAACCATCTCCACCACCCAAAATTTCATCAAAAGCATCAAAATTAAAAACTTCTTTAAATATATTACTAAGCGTACTATAGTTAACTGAAAAACTTCCTATATTAGCAACACTACTATTTTCATAATATAAATTGTTACCTGTTAGAACTACTACGTATGAGTTAATAGCTCCCCCTTCCATTTCTACCTTAATATCACCTTTTGTTATGATGATAGCTATTTCATTATTATAATCAACATTGACATTAGTATAATTCCCCTTATTTTCTGTTGCTTTTTGGTTTATTACTATGTCACTACCTTTATCATTAAAAACAAGCTTTATTTTTTTAGCTGCAATATCTGTAATATTATTTATAGTAAGACATTTCTTCTTACAATTTTCTTCATCATTTCCATTCACACAAACTTTTCCATCTTGACTACATAATCTATGCTTTACCAATTTAGCTACGGTATCATTAAGCAATCCAGCAGTTGAAAATACTGCTACACTATCATCCTTATATATTCTATTGAATATTTTCACATTATCATCTTTTATCTTTTCATATATTGAATCAGAATTAATCACCTTAGAAATCGCATTCCAATTGACTGATCCCATTACAGTTACATCTTCTGGTCTTGTCCAAAAATCATTTGGCATTTCAGCATCAGCTGAATTTCTTAAGTAAACTTCTTCTACAAACTTTTTTTGTTCCTTTGATAAATCAATAGTATGCTTTCCTTGCACGGCTTCTCCCTTATTATAGGTAACACCAGCACCTCTAATACTTTTTGCTTGTATACCATCTAATATTGGATTTTTAATAATATTATTCTTATAAAAATTTTCTACTAAATCTACTTTGTCACTTAAAGATAACTCACCATAAGCCTCATCATTGTCTTTATATATTTTATCTATAATATGAAGAGGCTTTTTGTAGTCATATAAATATAAATTATTATTTTTATCGCTACTTAATTTATCAACATGACTTCTGTCTGTATAGGGAGCTGTATTTCTATTTATAACTACAGATTCCCCTGATTCATAAGTTTTAAGACTATCAGTTTCACCAAGACCTAAATATGCTGTCCCTAGCAAGCTAATATCATTTGCAAATATTTTTGATGTAGTTCCAAAATCACTTGAATCTACTATTATAGAACTTGATTTTTCATTATCTAATAGTGTCATTTCATCAATATTTTTTATATCATTAAGTCCATAATAATCATTTATTTTCACTAAAGACTTTTCACCTTTTAGAACTAAATCATTATAAACATAAAAATCTCTCAAATTTTTATTAAGCCCTGAATCCTGAACATCTACAAGTCTTGGATTTATATTTACTTTATTACTTAATAAAACATCTTGTGCAAAAACATCTCCATATAAATCTACATTTGTTCCATCCATTGTTATAGCCCCTCTAGTTACTACATCTCCAATCCATTGTACAAGGTTTGAGTTATTACTTCTTTGAGCTGTGCCATCAATACTAACTATAGATTTGCTATTTCCATTACCTAAAATTTGTATTCCTCTTTCAAATCTATTACTGCTAGATTCCCCATTAATCCATATATCTCCGTAAGCTTTAAAATGCCCCGTATTCTCAATTTTAAGATTTCCATCCGCTGCTATAAGATAATCTAAAAGATTAGATTTAGCTATTGTTTGAACTTCATTTATAGCTATAGTTCCATAATCAGGTACTGCTATATTGTATTCAATCTTAACTTCTCTATCCTTTTCTTGTTGATCTTTAAAATTTGATGTTAAACTTATTCTCAAATCTTTTACATCGGCTTCACTTGGAAGCTTTTTAATCGGTCCCATTGTAACTTTTACAACAGTATTATTTTTTTTATAATCATCATATATCGTTGCATTACAATTAACATTGTCTATTTTATTTTTTAAATTAGCATCAATATATTTTTCATATGCAGTTTTAAATACAATATTTTTTTGATTATAATCTAATGAACCTCCACCATTAAATACAGCGTCATCCCCAGCTTCAATTGCTTCTTTTATAACCTCTATAGTTCCGCTCTGTGCTATATCAATCCCAGAATCAGCCCCATAAAAATTTTCTATTCTTACGCTTTCATCCTTTCTAAGCTTGAATCCTGTAGTAGTCATAGATAATACTGAAACTACTAATATAGATAAAATTGCAAAAAAGCCAACAACAACTAGCAACACACTACCTTTTTTTCTTTTTTTCAGCATAATAACATCTACTCCCCTATATAAAACTCTGCTTGTACAGTTTCTACAGTTTTACCATTTTTCAAAATATCTAAACTTGCTGTATACAATCCAATCTTCTTATTATTAACATCATAAATAATATTGCTAAAAGTCTTCATACTTCCATTCTTTTCTATAAATAATCCTTTTTCATAATTTTCTCTTTCAAGCTTTATATCTCTTAAAACTTGAAGTTCTATTTGTGTTAAAGTATTATTATTAACCTTAAGATTAACAGTAGGCTTAATTTCTGTAATAGAAGAATTCGTAATTGTTTTAAAAGAAATGTCTTCAATATATACTGTTAAAGCCCCATCTAATTTTTTTGTCCCTTTAAATAGCTCTTTAGCAGGCTTCTCTCTATCAATTATTGTTATTAACCCTTTTTCAGATATATTTATGTTGATATTAGCCGTATCATCTACTATAACCTGCTTTAACTTTGAACTATCTTTCATCATACTTTCAATATCATCATGTGCTAATCTTCCCTCTAAAAATTGTAATTCAATTTGGTTAGCCTGATTTTTAGTTACTACAAGTAATGCTCCTATTTTAGGATTTAGTCCTAGAGTTGGACTTCCATAATTACTATCATTAACTTCCGTTACTGTAGTGCTTTCTTTTACAGTTCCATTTATCTCAAATCCATTTATCTCTCCAGTCGAATTTAAGTTATAGACCTTATCCGTTCCTGAATTTGTTATTTTTAATGCTTCACTATGAAAATTTATACTTGCATTATTTTCTATCCTATCTTGTATTTTTAATTTTTCTATTACTTGCTGTCCTAAAAGTTTAGCTATCTGTGTATTTTCCGCTTTTTTATTTGCCCTAACAGAGGTTAACATACCATTCGCTAATGGAAGTAACATAATACCGATAATACCTAATGCTATAACTACCTCTAAAAGAGTCATACCTTTCTTAACTCTTTTCATAAATTCCTTCCCCTTAACAATAAAATATTATGTAAATTTTACTATTTATTATCAATTTTACCATATATGTATATATTAATATCTGATAAAAAATCATTGTTATTAATTTCTTTACAAATTTAGATAAATAGCGGTTAAAACTAGGTTAGTTTGTTATTTTTTTGTCTAAAAAGCACTAAAACTCATCAGCTTTAGTGCTTTTTCTTCTATATTTTCTATAATTTATTTATCATACAAA
Source organism: Sarcina sp. (assembly GCA_051650825.1). Classification (GTDB taxonomy): domain Bacteria; phylum Bacillota; class Clostridia; order Clostridiales; family Clostridiaceae; genus Sarcina. Next base: position 41,115 of record JBOFRC010000290.1, read on the forward strand.
AATACAGTTTATTTAATTAACTCCCATTTAACTTCCCTTAGTATATCAGATGGATTTACAACCTCTTCACCATTACCTTGATCTATTATTCCGCCACCATCTACAACTCCACCAATAACTCCTACAAATAACTCTTTAAATATATAGTTTAGTTGTTCAAATTCTGGCACCGCATGATTACCGAATCTCATAACACCACTAATATCTAAATCTAAATCTTCAGTAGTATAAAACATTCCTCTAACTTCACTATTTTTGCTTATATTATTTTGGTCAACTAAGATATCTCCATCACTAATTACTACAGTAATGTTAGCGTTACTTTCTACAAGATTTGCCGGAACTAATAAATTCCCTTTTTCCTCTTTTAATTCATTTGTATATTCAGAAAAAATTATTTTTTTAGCTTCGCCGATCTTATTTCCAGACTTATCTCTTTCACTTACATTAAATAGTATATTTATTTTAGCTCCACCTAAAATAGATGTAGCACCCTCTACCTTATCTCCTAAAATATCTTTTACTGTTTTTGTACTTTCAAACCAAACTGCATCTTTAACTTTTCCGTTATCAGGATATGCAGATTTTCTTTTAAAAATCTCTTCTCCACTATCTTTATGAGTAAGGCTTTCTTTAATCATAAGATTATCCCGTATAAACTTCCAATTAAAACTCTTATCCACACTAGCAACTATATTTTTTCTTTTAAACTCTAATTCTGACTCTGTATAGCTTAATGTATTTCCCATATTATAAGCTTGCTCAACAAAGTCCTTTCTTGAACACTCAACCATATTTCTTTGGCTGACACCATGACTATGCTCTTTGATAGAACATACTGGATAATCAGCATTAGGTTGAACTACTCCTTTTTCCTTCTTATCAGTATTATAACTAACTCCCGCTGTATAAGTATTACCTCCAACATTTATTCCATTAAACACAGGACTTTTTAAAATATCTTTATTTTCTTCAAAGTATCTATTAATTATCTCTACTTTATCTACAATACTTAGATTTTTATACTCTTTACCATCCCACATTTTATCAACTATATGAAGTGGATTAATATAATCATACAAATACTTTTCTTCAGTTACTCCCGCTTCTACAAGTCTTCTATTTGTATAAGGTTCAGTAAACTTATTTATGACTACAGATTCGCCTGTTTTATAATCTATTTCTTTAAGCTTTAAATATGCTGTTCCTAAAACATACATATTTTCACTAATATTAATCTTACTTTTACCTTCTTCACCAAAATCATTTGAATTTACTATTATAGAACTTGCAGTTCCCCAATTCTTAGGATCTTGACCAATATCTTCATCTGACGGACTTTGTTTTGTATCAATCTCATCTAAACCATAATAATTTTTCATATTAATAGTAGTTTTACTTCCATCAAATACAAAATCATTATATACATACAAATCATCTCTTATATCAAGCTTATCTCCTGCTCCTCTATAAAGAAAATCATCTGCATAAATATTGTGTGCATTTAAACTCACATTATTAACCAATAAATCTCTCGGTGTTACTATATTGCCCTGCCAATGGAAAACTTGCTCTAGCCCATTATTTCCATATAGATTTATTGCTGGTTTGTAATTTACATCCTCTCTATTCCCCTTTTGATTACCTCCTCCAATCCACATATCTCCAAGAGATTCAAAGGTACCATTATTATTTATATCTAAGTTTCCATCTATCCCCATAATATAGTCAAAAATACTATCATTAATTACAGTTTCACCAGCTTTTTTTCCATAACTAGGTGTTTCTATATTGAAATTAAATGCAACCTCTCTTTCTTTATTATCCTTATCTTTAAAATTAGATTTTAAAGACCATATTTGCACTCCATTTTCTCTTAAACCTTTTATTGCATCAACTTTTACAATCTTTCCTTCTCTAGCAAATTCATCATAAATAACACTACTAAAATCCACATTATCAATTTCCTCTTCAAGACCATTATCAATAAGCTTCTCAAAATACTCTTTAAAATGTATATCCTTCCATCTCTCATCAGTAAAATCCACATTATTACACCCATCATGCATATGTTCTGTCTCTAACTTTTGCACATGTTCATATGCCTTTTCAACACTATCATTTATAAATGTCAAAATTTTATTTTTAGCTATTTCTATCCCTGAATCTGCACTATAAAAACTTTCTATTCTTTTATTCTCATCCTTTCTAAGCTTAAATCCTGTAGTTACCATACTCATTACAGAAATAATTACAATAGCTATTATAGAAAAAAAGCATACTACTATTAATAGTGTTGACCCCTTCTTTTTCCCCTTAAACTTCATTTTTACCTACTCCCCTATATAAAACTCCATTTGTATTTTCTCTATATGTTCTTGTTTTCTCTTCATATCAAGTTCTACAGAATACAAACCCTTATGTGCATTATTTGAATCAAATATTATATTTGAATAAAGATTAATATTTCCCTCTATACTCATGTTCCCATTCAATGTGCCTTCATCTTTTGATAAACTAGAATCTCTAAATACATATATCTTCTCACCTTTGTTTGATTTATTATTAAAATTAAACTTAAAATCATTTTTTCCTATAATATAAATACCTAGAGTAGTAGCATCTTTTGACACATTATTTATTAGGATATTATCTAAAAGAATCTTATACTGTTTTTCATTAGTTACAGCATTTTTAAATTCCTCAAATACAATATTCAACTCTTTGTAAGTTCCCATAGGCTTCTCTATAAACCCTGTATTCGTACTAACTATTGTCTCTATATTCTTCCCCGACTTTGACATATCTGTGTAGTATACTTTATTGCTATCTACTACTAGTAAAGCTCCTAAATCTTCTGTTATGTAACCTTTACTATTTTCATCTTGATTTACCCTTAATACATCTTTTGTATAGATCTTTCCATCAACAGAATAGCCTTTTATGTCATCTACCTTAATTGGATAATATGATTTTGATGAATCTGTTATATCTACTTCAACTAAATCTAATATTTCCATGCTAGTCCCTCTAAAATCTATACTTTCTTTTTTTATATCATCTTTTATTTTTAGACTTTCGACTATTTGCTGTCCTAAAAGTTTCGCTTCCTGTATTCTTTCACTTTTTATATTTGCTTTAACAGCAGTTAATAAAGAACTCATCATAGGAAGCAAAAGTATACCTATAATCCCTAACGAAACAACTATTTCTAAAAGTGTCATTCCCTTTTTTACCTTTTTCATAGCAGCACTCCCCTTTAAAACATAATGTAAATGTTTTTCCCTCATATATATGTATTACGCATTACAAAAAAAAATAACACTTAGAGATAATCTCTAAGTGTTATGAATTATTTTATTATTAAATTTTAGTACATACCTTCCATACCTTGTTGTGGCATAGCTGCTTTAGCTGGTTCTGGAATATCAACTACAGCTGCTTCTGTTGTTAAGAATGTAGCTGCAACTGACGCTGCATTTTGAAGTGCTGATCTTGTAACCTTAGTTGGGTCAACTATTCCTGACACAACCATGTCTTTATATTCTCCTCTTAATGCATCGTATCCCATTCCTGCATCTAAATTTCTAACCTTCTCAACTATTACTGAACCTTCTTCACCAGCGTTGAAAGCAATTTGTCTCATAGGCTCTTCTAAAGCTCTAACTATTATTTTTATACCTACTTCTTCATCAGCTATATCTGATGTAAGATTTGCAACTTTATTTATTACATTTACATAAGCTGTTCCACCACCAGCAACTATTCCTTCTTCTACAGCTGCTTTAGTAGCATTAAGAGCATCTTCTATTCTAAGCTTTCTTTCTTTAAGCTCTGTTTCTGTTGCTGCTCCAACTTTTATGACAGCTACACCTCCTGCAAGTTTTGCAAGTCTTTCTTGAAGTTTTTCTTTATCAAATTCTGATGTTGATTCCTCAAGTTGTGATTTTATAACTGCTATTCTATTACGAATTTCAGTCTTATCACCTTTACCATTTACTATAACTGTATAATCTTTACTTACCTTAATACTTTCTGCTTGACCAAGCATATCTAATGTAGTTTCTTTTATGTCCATTCCAAGTTCTTCTGAAACTACTGTACCACCAGTTAAGATAGCAATGTCTTTAAGCATTTCTTTTCTTCTATCTCCAAATCCAGGAGCCTTAACTGCAACACAGTTAAATGTTCCACGAAGTTTGTTAACTACAATAGTAGCGAGAGCTTCGCTTTCTATATCTTCAGCTATTATTAAAAGTTTTCTGCCTGATTGAACTATTTGCTCAAGTACAGGTAAAATTTCTTGTATATTATTTATCTTCTTATCTGTTATAAGTATAAGAGGACTATCAAGTTCTGCTATCATTTTCTCTGTATCTGTTACCATATAAGGAGATAAATAACCTCTATCAAATTGCATTCCTTCAACTACATCAAGCTCAGTTCCCATAGACTTTGACTCTTCTATAGTAATAACACCTTCATTTCCAACTTTCTCCATAGCATCTGCTATAAGTTTACCAATGTTTTCATCTGCTGCTGATATAGCCGCAACTCTTGCAATGTCTTCTTTCCCATCTATTTCTTTTGAAATAGCCTGTATCTCTTCAACTGCTTTTTCAACGGCTTTATTAATCCCTTGTCTAACTAATATAGGATTTGCACCAGCAGTAACATTCTTAAGTCCTTCTTTGATAATAGCTTGAGCTAAAAGTGTAGCAGT
>JBOFRC010000291.1:0-3646 GCA_051650825.1 Sarcina sp.
AATACTTATATTATTTTTTATTTTATAAGTATCAAAATATTAAAGTCACTAGCTACCTTATAAATATAGTCTTACTAATTAAATATATATTTATAATCTTTCAAATATAACTTTTCAATTAGATTTCAAATTTGAATATAAATAAAAATAAGGTATATAAAAAAATGACCACACAGTTGTGTGGTCATTCAATAGTACCTAGTTTATATATTTTACCATATTTACTTGATAGCATATCAAAATATCAAATACTTCTTTTATTCAAATATTTCTTTTTTTAATTCTGCTAATAATTCCTTATCCATAGGTTCAGTTCCTTCTAATTTATATTTTATACCCATAGTTTCATATTTATTAACCCCTAAAATATGATATGGTAATAACTCAACTTTCTCTACATTTTCAAGCGTATCTACAAATTTTTTTACTTCTTTTAAGTTTTCTCTTGTATCAGTTATTCCTGGAACAACAACATGTCTAACCCATAATTTAGTATTATTTTTTTTACATGCTTCTAAAAATTTTAAAGATTCTGAATTATCTTTTCCAACAAGCTTTTCATATTTTTCTTTATCTACATGTTTAATATCAAATAAAACTAAGTCTGTATATTTTAATATTTCATCGTAATTTCCATTTCCAACACCAGCAGTATCAATCGTCGTATGAATATTTTCTGACTTACATAATTTTAATGTTTCTACTAAAAACTCATCTTGTAATAGAGGGTCTCCCCCTGAGAAAGTTACTCCCCCTCCTGAAGATGCGAAATATGTTTTATATCTTTTAATTTTATTAACTAATTCTTGTGGTGTATATTCTTCTCCACCATCTAATGCCCATGTATCTGGATTATGACAATAAGCACATCTTATTTTACATCCCTGCATAAAAACCACAAATCTTATACCAGGTCCATCTACTAATCCCATCGTTTCTATAGAATGTATTTTTCCTTTTATCATACCATTCCCTCCTAAATAAAGTTGAAAAATAAGGTATGAAGACAAAGCCTCATACCTTCATTTTTATAATTAAATTACTGAATGGAAAGTTCTACTTATAACCTCTTGTTGCTGAGCTCTTGTAAGTCTCGCAAAGTTAACAGCATATCCTGAAACTCTTATAGTTAAAGTTGGATATTTCTCTGGATTTTCCATAGCGTCTATTAAAGTATCTCTATTAAATACATTAACATTTAAGTGATGAGCTCCTTGTGCAAAGTATCCATCTAATAATCCTACAAGATTATTTATTCTACTTTCCTCATCCTTTCCAAGTGCATCTGGAACTATTGAGAATGTATTAGAAACTCCATCTTCACAAACTTCATGATATGGAATTTTAGCAACTGAATTTAAGCTTGCTAAAGCTCCACTAGCATCTCTACCATGCATTGGATTAGCTCCTGGTGCAAATGCTTCTCCTGCACTTCTACCATCTGGTGTTGATCCTGTTTTCTTACCATAGACAACATTTGATGTAATTGTAAGAATTGAAAGCGTATGCTTTGCATCTCTATATAAAGGATGCTTCTTAAGCTCTTTACTAAATGTAGTAACAACCTCTACAGCTAAGTCATCAACTCTATCATCATCATTTCCGTATTTAGGAAAATCACCTTCTATTTCAAAATCGATAGCTATTCCATTTTCGTTTCTTATAGGCTTAACCTTAGCATATTTAACTGCACTAAGTGAATCAGCGACAACTGAAAGCCCAGCTATACCAAATGCCATTAATCTTTCTACCTCTGTATCATGTAAAGCCATTTGTCCTGCTTCATATGCATATCTATCATGCATGCAATGAATTACATTCATTGTATCAACATATAATTTAGCTACATATTCTAATACTTTTTTATATCCCACTTTTAATGTTTCAAAATCTAATATTTCATCATTTATAGGCTCAAGTCCTTCTATTACAACTTTTCCTGACTTTTCATCTACACCACCATTGATTGTGTAAAGTAAAGCTTTAGCAAGATTTGTTCTTGCTCCAAAGAATTGCATTTGCTTACCAATTGTCATAGCAGATACACAACAAGCAATTGAATAATCATCACCATACATAGGTCTCATAACTTCATCGTTCTCATATTGAATAGCATCTGTTTTTATTGAAATCTCTGCACAGAATTTTTTAAATCCTTCTGGTAATCTATCTGACCATAAAACTGTTAAATTTGGTTCTGGTGCTGGTCCTAAATTTATTAAAGTATGAAGATATCTAAATGAGTTTTTAGTAACAAGTGACTTCCCATTAACTCCCATACCTGCAATTCCTTCTGTTACCCAAGTAGGATCACCTGCAAATAAATCATTATATTCTGGTGTTCTAAGATGTCTAACTAATCTTAATTTAATTATTAATTGATCTATCATTTCTTGAGCTTGAGCTTCTGTAATTACACCACTTTGTAAATCTCTTTCAATAAAGATATCTAAGAAAGTTGATGTTCTACCAATAGACATTGCCGCTCCATTATTTTCTTTTATAGCTGCTAAATACCCAAAGTAAAGTGCTTGTATAGCTTCTTTAGCAGTTGTAGCTGGTTTTGATATATCTGAACCATATTTAGCTGCCATAGCTTTAGTAGCTGCAAGTGCTCTTATTTGCATACTTACTTCTTCTCTTCTTGTGATTAAATCCATTAGCATATCACCTTGTAATGCATTTAAATCTTTTTGTTTTTGCTCTATTAAATAATCTATTCCATAAAGAGCTATTCTTCTATAGTCTCCTATAATTCTTCCTCTACCATAAGCATCTGGAAGTCCTGTTAAAAGACCTGCTGATCTCGCTGCTCTTGTTTCATTTGTATAAGCATCAAACACACCTTGATTATGTGTTTTTCTATATTCATTAAAGTGCTCTTTTATAGCTGGATCTAATTCATATCCATACTCTTTTAATGCACTTTCAACCATTCTCATTCCACCATATGGGTTAACGATTCTCTTAAGAGGAGCATCTGTTTGAAGCCCAACTATAACTTCATTATCTTGATCTATATACCCAGCTTCATAATTATTTATACCTGATACTCTATCAGTTGCAACATCGATAATTCCTTTTTGAACTTCTTCTACTATTAAAGCTTTAGCCTTAGCCCAAACTTTATCTGTTTTATCTGTTGTTCCTACTAAAAATTCTTTATCACCTCTATACTCTGTATAGTTTTTTTGTATAAAGTTTCTTACATCAATACCTTCTGTCCAAGTTCCCTCGTTGAATCCTTCCCATTGTTTAAACATAACTAAAAGACCTCCTAAAGTTTAACTTTTTTGTTAAAAATATAACTACTTGTAAACTCCACTAATTTTTATCTATTTTACAATATAACTTTAACATTATTAGTGAATATTGTAAATATACTAATGAAATTTCTTACTTTTTATTAACATTCTGATATTTAAATTATCTAAACCCTTAATTTCTCTTAATTTATCATAATACCAGAAATTTAATCTTTTATTAACAACTACAATATACTTCTAAATAATTGTTATCTTTTAACACTTATTCAATATTATTGTATGCTGTTTTTTCTAATGTTACCACTAATTTATAAAAATTATTTAATAAATAGTATTTTTTTTAACAAATATATATCATAGACTTAAACCTATTCTAAATT
>JBOFRC010000292.1:0-2141 GCA_051650825.1 Sarcina sp.
TCTGACGCCTAATTATTCTGACAAAGTGACTCACTCAGGAGATGTTCTCTGGGTGCCAAAGCATCTAGTCTGGTGTTTTCTTTAATATCCTCTGCCGTCTTTCCTGTGAAGTTCCTCACCTCTGACTCAGACTACATGATACTCCCTGGAAGATTCAGGATTTTAATCTGAACACATTTGTAATTTTAATGTAACTTGTTCCTTCTTAACAGAAAGGGGGTAGTCATCAGTAAGGTCTTTTGTTTTCGGTTTTTGTTGCTTCTTGTTGTTTTACCTTCTTCCAATGACATTTCACTCTGTCCTGAAGCACTAATGGGAATAATCTTGACTGCTGTGGAGTAGGACACACATACAGTAACTACTTCATGTTTAGATGCTCTCGAGGGAAGAATGAGACAATCTGAGAGTATGTTTAGCCTTTGATGAATGTGATTATGTGTCTGCTCTGATGCCTCCAGGTGTGTGTGGAGCAGCTAGTATGATGCATCTTCTGTGAAACTGGATGTCCTACCCATACACAGCTGTACAGTAACAAAGTCATGAACTGCCACTCACATTTGATCTTAGTATTCTTACATCTTTATACAAAAGAATTTTATCCTGTGTGGTCCAGGCTGGTGTATATTAGAGCTCTTTTAGAAGGAGAGAGGCAGCTAAAAGGTTTGTGCTGTTGAAGGTTTGTTCGGTTAAAGGATTTCTCACTAGGTGTGAACAGACGCGAAATTCATGGTTCCTATCATGTTTGGAGTTGGTGCAAAAATGATATGTCAGCACTGTATCAAACTAATTCTAACTGCACAACTGAAGGAACATGAGAGCTCTGTTCTTTATGACTGTGTATAGACTGACAACCGAAGGAGTGACATCCTCCCTTCAGCTGTGATTGCTGTCAGGTGCCTTTAACAAGTACCTGCTGCCTGTAAGTGAAACATTAATTACTAATGTAAAAGAACTCATGAAATGTAGCTCTGCTGCCTGGCAATATGACACTGTGCTGCCATGTAGCATGAAGGAAAAACTACAACAACAAAGTAAGTTCTCAGTATTATTGGATCTACTGGTAGTGAATCTGCCAACATGAGAATTACAATATGAAAGAGAAAGAGACACATTTTATTTATTAACATTACATCATCAGAGTGTCTTTGTCAGCAAAAAGCACAGAGCTGAAAGTGTTAGCTTTCTATAACATGGAGCAAATAAATTACGATGTTTGTTTCTGTATGTAAGAGTCAATACAATCAGAGGTGAGAGGGTTTTATAGGATTACAGGATTAAAGCCTTTTGCTTTGCTTAAGTGTTCAGCCATTAAATACATCCACACATCCGGTTTCTATTAATCCTTCATTCAAACAGGTAATCCTGTTGAAGAAAACACCTCTGATACTGTGTCATGCTGGTGGATTCACATTTCAATGACTTTCTTAGAATGAAGATTCTGTCTTTTTTTTGTGTGTTTACAAAAGAGACCAGAGGACTTGAGCCAACAGTATATTTCATTATTGAATATGTGACACTATAATAACTGGAGGTCTGTTCATTTAATGATGTCCAGCAGCTGATGGAGGAGGAATCAACATAAGTTAGTCACATGATTGTGAACACAGCTGTGTGAAAATTGCTGCAAATTCTTCCGGACAGCCTGCACTCATTGCAGTGATCAAGCCGAATAGTCACAATTCCGCCTTTTTGCCTCTGCAAACACGCCCGATTTAGCGTGGAGGATACTGCCGGCTGTGTGGACCGGACAGACACAGATTCTCCCACAGTTCAGTCTGGATCTCCAGGATCAGTCAGAGTCAGTCCAGAGTTAGAGGGCCTCCACTGGAACAGACACACGTATTAGACCAGTCTCTGTGGAGAACAGAGTCGGCTGTCAACCAAATATATCAACAGAACTGCCAGAGTCAGCTAGTACTGTACTTTGAGGATGGGAAAGAGGAAAAAAAGTTAGTCAGGCTGTCTGTCAGTGGAGAGGAGCACAGGATCATAGACTGTGTCACAGAGGAGGGGAAAGCTACGTGTGTGTTGTTCGGTGGTGTGTGTGTGTGTGTGTGTGGATAAACAACTGTATATAACTTTTTAATTAGTGACTCTTTTCATGCGTACCGTGACGTGTTCACCATCATCACGTCAACTCT
>JBOFRC010000293.1:0-58920 GCA_051650825.1 Sarcina sp.
TACAAAACAAAAAAAGACTGTTGAAATAAAGGTTTTTCTCTTTTATGTGTCGAATACAAACTTAAAGAAACTTTTATAGGAGAATTCTATGATTTATAAAAAACTTGATCTTAATAATCTTATGGCTCTATACAAAAATCAGCAAATAACTATGGAAGCTTTTATGCTACTTCCTAAAATGAATATGCATCTTCCAGCCTATTATTTAACACCTTACATAAACGAAACCGGAGAACATGTTTTATATAATAACGGACTTGCTATTACAGTTTTTAAAATTTATAAAGATAATAATTTATTAAAATGTGATGTATTTAATGGCTTTTTCGATTTATCTAATAGACAGAATAAATTTAGCTTTAAAGATGTTTTATATAAAGGAGAAATTCCATTTATTGAATTTAAACGCTTAGTTGAATTACAACTTGAAAATTTATTAATTTTTGAAATGGGTTCTAGAAAAGCTGATAAAGACTTTACAAATTTACTTTCTAGCAATTTAATTTTACTCAAAGAATCTATATCAAACTATTACTCTATAGACAAAAGAAGCGCCTGTAGTTAATCACAACAAGCGCTTTTTTTCTAGTTTTTTCTAAAAATTTCTTTAAAATATTTTTTTCTACTTATAAAATAAAATATTATTTGCATTACAACTCCTACAAATAATACTGAAAGAAATCCACTCACAAGTACATTTTTCAAAGTTGTGCTACCTATATTTGAGCTCATCAACATCAAATAGTAATAGCCCATAATTCCTCCCATAAAAATTGGCACAAAAAAGATAATTGCCATTTCTTTGCTAAGAATTCTTTTTATTTCGCTAGTTGTAGTACCAATTCTCTCAAGAGATTTAATTCTTTCTACCTCTTCATCTACATCTGAAATAACTTTATAATATAAAACTATTCCATTAGCTCCAAGAAATAAAAGTCCTATAAATACTAATATAAAATAAAGTATACCGTTTTGTTTAATCATCCTATCAAATTCAAATTCTTTGTAAATTGGAATTGCTGATTCTTTTTCATATGAATCTTCCTCTCTGAAAAGATCTTTGCCACTCCAATAACTGCTATCAAAACCATTTCTTATTTTCAACTCTTGTTTCAATGCGTTATACCCATTTTCTAGATTTTTGCCGTTAATAAGATTTATATAATATTCCTTTAGATTGCATTCTTTTTTCATTTTATTATAAAGTTCATCAGATACTACATATGCTGATTGATCATTAGAAAATTTAGCTCCCCCTATTTCTTTATAACTATCTACAGAAACTTGAAACTCACTTCCTAACACATCTTTATATTCCAATTCATTGAATGTATAATCATCTTTTTCCTCAAAAAATTTATTTATTTCTTCTCTTTTTTCTTCTGTTATATTTACTAATATATATTCATCATATTTTTTTCTTTCCATTAACTCATTATGAACATGTAAATAAACTACTGAATTTCCGTCTAAATTTAATTTATCATCCATATATGAATTATAAGCTGATTCGCTTATAAATGTACTCCTACTTGACCAATATTCATATATTTCATCACTTGTTTTGTGAATAGCGCCAAATGTAACATAAGGAATTCTATAATAATTTTCTATACTCCCACCATTATTCTTTAAAATTGCTTCTGTATCATTTTTACTGATTTGATTAAATTTATTATCTGTATCAAAGCTCAAGTCAAAGGTAAGTTTTTCATCTACAACTACTTTTGTACTTTTATATGCAGAATAACTATAGCCAACAAAAAACAATGAACCAGCAATTAAAATTGTAAGCATATATAACATATTCTTATATGAATTGAATCTATGATTTAAATTTGATATCACTAGTATATTTTTGTTATAAAGGCTTGGTTTTTTCTTAATAACAGCTTTTATAAAGCTTATTCCTCCGCCAATTAAAATATATGGAGCTAATATGGTTATCCCAATTGCTATTCCTGCTACAAAACCTAAATTTTCTTTTCCACTAAGAAGTACTTTTGGTGTTACTATCATTGCTATTATAAATAAAACTAAAGCAATAAATACTATTGTAGGTCTTTCTTTTGATATTTCCTTACTTTTTTCAGATTTTAATATTTTAATTACTGATACTCTTTTTAGATAAATAAAGTTGAAAAGAATATTAAATAAAAAAATAATAATAAATACACCTATGCTTAAAGCAAAACAACTAATGTTAAGCTCATATTTTACATTTGAAATTTGCAAAACTTTATTAAGTCCCATATAAAATAATCTACCAAATAAACTACCACTTATTGCTCCAGAAATTATGGACACTACCATAACCATAAAATTCTCAAAAGCCACTATTTTAGTAAGTTCTTTAGTTGTCATTCCAAGGGTTAGATACATTCCAAATTCTTTTCCTCTATTTTTAAGAAAAACTATATTAGTATATGTTATAAATACTAAACAAAATACAATAAGACCTAGAAGTCCAACTAAAATAACTTTTTCTATACTTTGACCATCTACAGCTTTCTTTAGACTTCCATTAAATATTAAACTAGAATACATAATCATAAGTGCTATAACAGCTGTATTACCTAAAAAGAATGATAAAAACTTATTAAAATTAAATTGAAAATTCTTTTTTATAATTGAAGTGAACCTCATTAATTCTCCCCTCCAATAAAACTTTGAACTTCTAAAATTTTATCAAAAAATTCTTTTCTATTTCCAGACGAAAGTATTTCTATTTTTATTTCACCATCTTTTATAAAAATTATTTTCTTGCAAAATGATGCTGCAAAAGGATCATGAGTAACCATTAAAACTGTACTTTCCATTTCACTATTCATTTTTGAAATAGTATTCATTATATTATTTGCTGACTTTGAGTCAAGATTTCCTGTTGGCTCATCCGCAAAAATTATTGATGGATCATTTATTATCGCTCTTGCAGCTGCAACTCTTTGTTTTTGCCCTCCTGAAATATTATATGGATACTTTTTATTAAGCCCCTCTATTCCAAAAAACTCCATTAATTCATTTACTTTAGCCATGATAATATCAGGATTTTTTTTATCTAAAATAAGTGGTAATCCTATATTTTCTTCAAGATTCAAACTATCTAAAAGATTAAAATCTTGAAATATATATCCCACATTTTCTCTTCTAAATAAAGCCATTTTATCTTTACTCATTTTACTTATAGCTTTATTATTTATAAAAACTTCTCCTGTAGTTGATTTATCTATCCCCGATAAAATATTTAATAAAGTTGTCTTTCCACTCCCAGAAGGTCCCATTATACCTATAAATTCGCCTTTCTCAACCAAAAGGTTTATTCCATTAAGCGCTAGAAATTCTTCTGAGCCTTTATACGCACCATATATTTTTGTTAAATTATTTACCTTTAAAATTGCCATTACTTTAATCTCCCCTTTATTTTTCTTCTCACACTTTTAGCTAATAACTACAATATTTAATACTCATATCTTCTAAAATATAAAACAATAGCTACTCCCTCTAAAATAGCCTTCATACTTTAGCTTTGATAAATTTCAAATTTTACCTAAACACCTTCTTCTTTCCATTAATTATCGTAGCCTCTAATAATACTATAAAAAAAAATCCAATTCTTAGAAATGGATTTCCCTTACAAAACCTTACATTTTTGAAAGATTAAAATATATTTTCTTGCTTTTTAAATTCAATTTCAAATTGTGTCCATTTTCCATACTCAGAACTTATATTAATTTCATGTCCTAATTTTTCCGAAATTTTTTTAACCATATACAAACCTATCCCTGTTGAATTTCTATTTTTTCTTCCAACATCCCCTGTAAAAAATTCATTAAATACGCTTTGTAAATCTTTTTTCTTTATTCCAATTCCATAATCTTTTATAGATAAAATAACACTTTTGTCTAAATTAACAATATTAAACTCAATTGAACCTCCAGTTTTAGAATACTTTATAGCATTATCCATAACTTGTCCTATTAAATATGAACACCATTTTTTATCAGTATAAACTTTTATATCCTCATTAAAATTCATCTTTGGAAAAACTTTAAAGTAAATAAAATCTCTCTTTTTACTATTTATAGTATCTACAACTAAACTTTTCAAATTAATACTATCAGTTATGTAATCATTAGAAAAATCATCAAGTCTAATAACATTAAGCGCTTCCTCTAAGTTTTTTTTAACACAATTATTCTCTATAACAATATCATTTATACAAGACTCAATTTTATCATTCATATATTCTTCTTTAGACTTTTCGCATGCAAGATCTATAACTGATAATGATGTTTTTATATTATGTATCCAATTAGAAAAAAGTATATCTCTATTTTTAAATTTCAATTTTTCTAAAGTAATTTCCTTTGAGTACTTTTTATGTATATCAGACATAGATTCAAGTGCTACTTCCTGCAAAAAGTCCATATCTCTCGAATCATAAATTTCAGATTTTATTCCTTCATTTATTTTTCTCAAAAAAATTTTGAACTTTATAAATTCTATTACTAGATAAATTGTAATGACAAATAAACTAAGACTTACCGGATATATTATTTCAGCATTTTTATAAAATAAATTATAAAATAGAATAACTAAAAATGAATTCACTAAAAATGCTATAATATCTCTTTTCTTAAACCAAAAAAAATTATATAAAAGTTTTTGCAAAGACATATCCAACTCCTCTTTTCGTAGAAATACAATTTTTTATACCTATTTCACTAAGTTTTTTTTTGACTCTTGTTATATTAACTGTAAGAGTATTATCATCTACAAAAGTCATATCATCCCATAGAAGAGATAAAAGGTCTTCTCTTGAAACTACTTTTCCCACATTTACTAAAAATGTTTTTAAAATTATATATTCATTTTTAGTTAAATCTATAAGATTTTCATTATATTTAAGCTTCATACTATCATCTATAAGTTCAAGCCCATTATCAAATTTTAATGTTTCTTCTTTATAATTATTCTTTCTCCTTAACATAGCATTAATTTTAGCAAGTAATATCCCCACAGAAAATGGCTTTATAACATAGTCATCGGCACCAAGCTCCATCCCCCTAATTTGCTCTGCTTCCTGATTTCTTGCAGATAAAATTATAATGGGAGTAGTATATTTTTTCCTTATCTTTTTCAAAAAATAAAACCCATCAAAAACTGGTAAATTAATATCTAAAACTATTAAATCTGCTTCAAATCTTTCCATCTTCTCCATTATACAGTCAAAGTCATTAATTACTGCAACCTCATAATCATAAGCTTCTAAATACTCTCTAATATATTTTTTTAACTTTATATCATCCTCAATTAATAAAATTTTCATGATATCCCCCAAATTTGTTTACTATTTAAAATATTATTATTTAAAAACAATTTTATCATTTAATTCTATTATTTTCCATTAAAAATTTTATTTTATAACAATAAAAATAAGGATGAATGCCTTATTAATGACATCCATCCTTATTTATAAAATTGAGTTATCTAATAATTAGTCAGCCTTTTTAAAACCTGACTTTAGGTACTCAACAAGTTTTGTTATTTTTTCACAAAGCTCTGTTTTTTCTTTTATATCAAGTCCTGATAATTTAAACTCTATTCCATTTATATAGAATTTTTCATTCTTAATATAAATTCTTGAAATAGCTAGTATACTCATATCAAGTCCATTAGCTCTTGCTTCTTTATAATAAATATTTTTATCTGTTACAAGAAGCCCTGATGCTTTTAATCCAAATACTGTTGTATCTAAAAGAAGCATAGGTTTTTCTGTATCATTTAAATCTGCATAAGTTGTCATAGCTGCTGCATATTTCTTCTCTGAAGCTGCCCCCTCACTATGAACATATAACATTTTTCTTAAATTTTGTGATTTAACAGAATTAACAAGGTCTAATATAAATTTATCTGCTGGTGTATTAGCAAATGAATTTAATTCTTGGTCTATTTCCTCTAATGGGTTATCCATTATTCTTCTTACAACTACTATAAATTCAATCAAATCTCTTAAATCATATAAATCCTGTTTCTTTTTAATAAATGGGAACTCAACAACTCTATTTGTTATTTGAATTTTATTATCTTCTTTAGTTTTAATACTAGTAGCATATTTAAGATCCATAAACCAAGCTTCTTCTAATTTATTCTTGCAATAAATCCCTTTACTTGAAATAACAAGTCCATGTGTTTGCAATTGTAAAAGGAACTTTTTAGAGTTATCTATAACTAAATAAATTTCTTCTAAATCACTTATGCTTTGTACATAAGATGTACAAGCTTCTTTTATTTTTTCTCCACTGCCTTCTGTTATTTCATTAAAGTATATTTTATTTTCTGAAGCTTCTTTATTAACAAGCTTTGAAAGTTCTAATAATATTTCTTTAAATGATAAATTATCATAATTTAATAAATCACTCATAAGCTCATAGTATTTATTTTCTTCAAGATTTACTTTAAGTTCTTCTTGTAATCTCTTATTGCTAAGTAATATATTCTCACTGTCAATTCCTAAAATCATTTCATCTTCAGCTTTTGTTTCATATTTTTCAAGAGGTGCAAAACCATTAACATCCCTATAAGTATCTATAATATCATTAAGCATATCAGCAAAAATTTCTTTTACGCCCATATAGTTACTACAAAGTTTATAATCTCTATGATCTACATCTATAAATATTCCTTCATAGCTTATTCTTTCACCTTTTTTAACTTTAGAATAGTTTCTAACTTTAAGCGATTCTATATCATATAATTTTAATGATTTTTTAGCATAACTTGAATAAATAGCTCTATCAGTTATTACAAATCCTTCTTTGTTCTTCCCTGATTTACTTTCCTCTGTATATGCTAGTAACACTGGCTCATAATCTGTTTGCATTTCACTTATTAATTGGTAGAAACCTGGTACTTCCATATTCCACTTTTCATCTATTAATTTAATATCTAATGCCTTTATTTCATTCTCATATTTTTCATAGATTTTATTCATGCTATTTATAAACTCAAATTCTATCTCTTCTTCTTCTGTAAGAGGTATTATATTGCCAAAAACATCTTTTTCTATATCTCTAAAGTTTCTTTTATCTAAAATATTTCTATACTGAAGTTCATTTAACATTTGTCTTTTTTCAACATCGCTACTAGCTATATCTAATATAGACTTCATACAATAATCTAATATAGAAATTCTATCTTCTTTATCTAAATTACTAAATACATCTGATGCAAATGATCTACCAAAGACGCTATATTCAGCTTTAAAACAATCCCAATCATTTATAAGATATTCTTCTTTGCTTTCTAAAATTCTTCTATGTCTTTCATCTTCATCTAAATTGTCTTCTTTAATCTTTATAAGTTCTTTTTTAAATGTTGAAAGTCTAGCCGCTTCACTTACATTTTGAATATTTATATCACTTACTACGTATCCGAATTGATGAATTTCAGCTTCAAATATAACATCTGGATTAGTGATATTGTAAAACTTCATATTCTCATCACATAATGATTTTTTAGTTTCATCATCTGCATTAGCAGGAATTTTTTGCAACTCCTCAAAATAAAGCTCAACTTCAGTTCTTCTAATTTCTTCTAATATCTTATCAGCTTTTTCACCGCACTTATCTAAAAGCTCAAATGCTGAATTTAAAAGATCATATCTTCTAATATTTTGTATCTCTAACATTGATAAAGCAACATAAGCATCTTCAAAGAAAGGATAACTTATAATTGCATCTTGAAGAATCTTTATGTACTCTTCATCTGAGATTCGTCTATTATTTTGGAACTTACCAAGAGTTTCTCTAACTTTTGCTTTTGATTTTAAAAGTTCATTTAAAGTTCTTCCGTATTCTTCAGTAAATAAATCAAAGTTAGCAAGTCCACATTTATTTATAAATTCAACAGCTTCAAGTATTAATCTATAAATTCCTTGTTCTATATTATCTCTTAAGCTATAATCTGTTTTAGCTTCTTCAAATATAACTTTTATATCTCTACTTATAGACCTTACAACATCTGTCTTAAAATGGTCTTTATCACTATTAGCTTTATAAATACCTATGCTTCTATCTATACTATTTAATATTTCTCTTTCTGAAACGTTATTATCAATCATTATATTAACTTTTTTAATTTGTTTTGATAACGTATCTAGACATTGTAGTCCAAATATTTTTTCAAATAAAGTATCCTTATCTATACTATTATCACTA
This sequence comes from Sarcina sp., assembly GCA_051650825.1. Classification (GTDB taxonomy): domain Bacteria; phylum Bacillota; class Clostridia; order Clostridiales; family Clostridiaceae; genus Sarcina. The sequence goes on from JBOFRC010000293.1 coordinate 8,220, forward strand.
ATTCCTTCTTTAGTTAAAAAGGCATGTGTATAATCTATAAGTTCACTATATCCATCATAAAATGCTGCTTTTATATTTTCTGTAGTAAAACTTCTTCTACCTTTTATCAAGAAAATATTATTTTTAAATCTTTCTACGCATACAAGACATCCATTATAAAATAGAGTTTTTAAAGTCTCCATTCTAAATTCTTTACTGCTAGAATTTAAAAATTCATCGAGAGTATTTCCTTCACTTAAAATCACTTCCTCATTGTATTTAATGAAACTATTTTTTTCAACGGCTATAGGCTCTAAAATTTCCTCGACTTCTTCTTCTTGGACTTCTATATTTTCATCAAAAGCATTAAAAAGTTTATCATCTAATTCTTCTTGTGCCTTTTTAATATCATCCTCTATTTGAGCATCAATTTTAGCTGCATTTTCTTCAGCCTCTCTAATAGTTTCTTCTACAAGATTATCAATTTCAAAGTTAATCTCTTCAATAGATTTATGAGTCAACTCTTCGTTAATTGCTTGTCCATTTACTTCGATTGTATTAGCTATTTCATCTGGCAAAAAGTCTATATTTAAAATTTCAATATCTTCATCAAATACAAGTTCTTTTTCTTCTGTCTGTGAATTATTAGACTTACTTTCCTCGATATCATCAATTTCTAAAATTTCTTTTGCTCGCTGTTTAAAGTTTGGTAATGATTCATTTGTAGTCTCTTTTTCATTTTTATTTTTTTTACTTTTATTTTTATTCTGTTTTTCTTTGAAGTTCTTTTGCTCATCATTAAATTCTATAGAACTTTCAATTTTTGTTTCAGAAATAACTGTTATAGAACTTCCATCTGAACTTTTAGTTTTAAATTCATTGAATTCTCTAACTATAGGCATCTCGTTCATAGGTCCAAGTTCTGATTTTTTAGTTTTATTATCCCCTTCTATATCTGGCATAATAGGAATTCCAAGTGGCATATCCTTGCTTTCTTGCTCTTTACTTTCCGTCTGCTGTATTTCAAGAGTCTCTGAAGCTAAACTTTTTGCAAATTCAGTACATAAGCTTATCTCATCTTCACTTAACCCAAGATCTTTGCAATATATGTTTATCTCAACAACATCATCTTTTAAAAGATTTGTTGATGCATTCAAATCTATAATCGCAGTTATAAAATCTATTGCATCGTTTAGATTTTTCATAAGCTGCGCTTCCACTTTATCGACTTCTTCTTTAGATAACCCTAAACTTTCCCTCTTTTTTTCCAAAATAAGCTTACTTTTAGGATTGTCTAATTGTTTTCGGAAGAATAATCTTTTGTAACTATCCAAATACTTTTTTAATTCATTGCTTTCTATTGATTTCATATCTAACAACTAAAAATTCCTCCTTAATAGATTATCTATTTAATTATATCTATAATTCGACAAAATAAAAAGTACATTTAGTTAATATAAACTTAAAAATTTACATATTTTCATAAAAAAATAGTATACACATATAATTTTTACATTTCTTTTACCAAAAGATATAATGTAATCAAATTCTCCCTTAAAAACAAAATGAAACAATAAATTATAAAAAATAGCTCACAGATTTTATGCCATACGACAATAATACTGCAAGCTATCTTTTGACTATTAATTAGTTTTTTGTAATACGTTATTTCCTGCTACATTATTTGTGGAAACATTTTGCTTAATTGCTTCTTTTCCATTCGGAGTATTAGGATCATATGTTTCATAATAATTAGGATCATGATTAAGATTATTATAATATTCATTAAGAAAAATACACATCTGAACAAATAAAGAATCTGCTCCATCATTATTTTGAATTTTAGGACTGTATTTTGCTAAAATATTATTAGGAACTTCCATAAATAAGCCTTGTGAAGATGAATGTTTTGCAAAATATTCATTTGTGTCTTCTATAGCATTATAGACTGTTTGTTTTGAGTCTAATCTATCAAGCCCTGTAGATGTTGAAATTAAAATATTTGCTAACACTATATCTTTTTCAGGTATTTTTATCCCTAAAGCTTTTGAACAAGCCGTTAAAATATCATTTCCATTAATTCCATTATAGTCATCATTTTTAACATTTATATTTAGTTCTACACCTTCAATTCCACTTTCTTCAAGAACTTCTTTAATCATAAGTTCATTTAAGTAAGGGTCTCCTGTGATATTAATTACTACATCATCTGTCCCCTGTAATTTTTTTGCATTAATTTCTACTGGTGAAGAACTTTGCGATACATTACTATTGTTCTGATTGACATTAGATTGTGAATTATCATAAACTTTATATCCTATGACACCAATAGCAATTATAATAAGAATTATTATTATACCTACTACTATTTTTTTCATAATTTCCTCCAAGTTAACATTCTCTTCATTTGTTTTTCATACATAAAGATATCACAAACGTAATAAAAAGTATATTTATTTAATTTTTATTATGGCGTCTATAATATCCTTTTGTATATCTAAATTAAATTCCTTATTCCTAAAGTTTTTAACTATCTCAGTTCTCATTTCTTGATTTTCTTCAATTAAAGCTCTAACCTTTCTTGGAAACTCAAGATATATTTCATTTATATTATAATCACTATTTAAAAATAATATTGTTGGAACTCTAAAATCACCAGTTACTTTTTGTAAAAATTCTTCATATGCCTTTCCCTCAAAAAAAGAAAGACTTATATTAGGGTTTAAAAGTGCTATAGCATTTAGAAAAGGGATCATTGTTGCAGCATCACCACATCTATTAGCTATAAAAACAGCAATTCTTTTTGTAGTATTAATTCCCTTAAGTTCTTCTATCCTATATTCTATAGAAGTAAATTTTTGTGCTTGTATTTCTATCATTTCTGACTCTTCTTGAGTTGCTGTATCTCTTATTTCTTTATAAGTTTTACTATTACTTATAATATCTTTTATCTCTAATATTCTTTCCATAATATCTCCTTTTATAATACACTTTTTATTTTATAAACTCATACTTACTTTATGTATATTTTTTACTTTATCTTATAATTTCATCTTATCTATAATATAATGTAATTAATTATATTTAATTATTAAAATACTATGTGGGAGGCGGCTTAAAATTAAGTTATATCAGTTCTTTTATTTGATTACATATCAATATTTTTATGACTAATTTTATAGCTATTAAAAAATGAAAAATTTAATAATATATTACTTACTTATCATTAATTTAGTTAGTTTTATACTAATGTATGTAGACAAAGTTAAAGCTATAAAGCACCAGTGGAGAATCAAAGAGTCTACCCTCCTAGGTTTTGCAATTTGTGGTGGCTGTATAGGTAGCTTTTTAGGTATGCAAATCTTTAGACATAAAACTAAACATCCTAAATTTTATATAGGTATACCTGTTATTATGATTATCGAAATTATTCTTAGTTTTTATCTATTTTTAGAATTTTAAAAAATAAATAGATTTTTATGTATAAAGTCAAATTATTTAACATAGTATTTAATGTAATCCACTAAAATTATTCTAATTCACACATTTACATTTGCTGATACTACTAAATGTAAATTTTGACTTTAAACTATATCAAAATAAACTTCAACACTTTATAAAAGAAGATTCGTTTTGAATCTTCTTTTTTGTTTATAATAAATTTAAATATTACCTATATTATTATAATATTTTTGTACCATGTATTTCTGTTACACCAGTTTTCTCCAAAATTTCATCTCTATTTTCTGTTGTAATTCCCTTTCCTGGCATTATAACAATTCTATTACTTGCAAATTCATTAAACTCTTTTAGCTTTTCCATAGAATCATAAGCATTACCTTGACCACCTTTTGTAAGTATTCTATCAACACCAAAATTTATCAAAATTTCTATTGCTTCTTCTTTGTCAGCCACTTCATCAAATGCCATATGAAATGTAATACTTAATCCTTTAGCTACACTTAGTAACTCATTCATAGCTATTTCATCAATCTTATTATTTTCCGTTAAAAGACCTATTACAATTCCATATGCTCCTAAGTTTTTAGCATTAATTATATCTATTTTCATTATTTCAATTTCTTCACTACTATATATAAAATTTCCACCTCGTGGTCTTATAATAACCATAACTTTTGTACTTACATCTGCTAATACTTTTTTTATAGTTCCATAACTTGGCGTAGTTCCACCTTCCATAAGATTATCGCAAAGTTCTATCCTATCCGCTCCCTTTTTAGAAGCAATTATAGCCTCATTATAATTACCAACACACACTTCTATTAAACTCATTTTTATCTCCCCTTAAAATCTTCATAATTTTAAATACATTAATGCTATTATATACCATAATATATGATAAAATTTTTAATAAGTCGTAAATGTTGTAAAAATGTATAATTATTTTACTAAACTCAAATTTTATCTTTAATTTCACTTCATTTATATCTTGTTATAACTATTTTTTTCTAGGATACTCTATTTTTTTATTTATTAAAAAACTATCTTTAGAATTTATATAATCTAGCAATCCATAAGTATATTCTATTTCTCTTTTCATATGATTTTTATATTTTTCTAAAAGCATATTTCCAACTTTATACGCAAGGGCATATTGCTCTTTTGTAATATTTTTTTCATTCAAAGCCTCTAAAAGTTCATCTTCATCAAAAAAGAGCATATCACCATCTGTAAATACAATTACATCTAAATATAAATCATCATACCAAGGCATTAAATCATCGTCTACACCTTGTCCTAATATTATATCTATATACCATTCTACAAGTTTACCCTCTTCATTAAATATAGCTATTTCTGAGTAATTATTTCCTTTCTCTAATGTCTGAAGCCAGACATGTCCATCTTTTAATACACATCTATTTTTACCTAATATATTTACATTTCTAGTTTCAGTTACTTTTGTAAGTTCTATACTTGAAATATATCCATTAAACCCCAAATCATTTCTTTCTATAACTTTAAGTTTACTTTCAACAAGCCCACTTTTAACTTCTCTTCTATCAAACCATTTTCTTTTTATCATTTGTAATCTCCTTATTGTCTTTATTGCCATAAACACAAAATAAATTTAGCATTTCATTACACTTGATAGGATAAATAATCTTTAAAGCCATGTCAAGCTATCAAATACTCACATTAATGTTTTAGTCTTAAATTATAAAATTTATAAATCATATCAACTTACTATTTATACTCACTTTGATTTTAATACTATCAAAACTTATTTTACAAAAAAAGTACTCCCTTATGAGAGTACTTTAAAATTCTTATTATATTTTAAACGCCTACTTTATTTTTATCATCTTGCTTTTCATGATCTTCAATTTTAGAAAGCTTTGTTTTATAAAATTTCACAAAACATATTAATGTTGTAGATGCTGCTATTAAATCAGCTATAGATTCTGATAAAAACGTAGCCATAAGTTGCTGCCCTTCTATAGATGTAACGCCAAACATAAAAGGTAAATTTTTAAATATAATTGGCAGTATAAATATAAATGGTACTAAAAGGAAAACTTTTCTAAGTAATGCTAGCATCAATGACATTTTTGCTTGTCCTAAAGCTAAAAATGTTTGTTGACAAGCTATTTGAGCACCTAAAAGTAATGTACCTGCAAAAAACAACCTAATACTCCAAGATGTTATTTTTATAAGCTCTGGACTATTATTAAATATTCTAACAAACATTTCTGGCATAGTCATAAGACCTATCCACATAGTTACTGTATATGTCATACAACAAATTAATAGTAATCTAAAAGTCTTTTTCACTCTATCAAATTTTTTAGCCCCAAAATTATAACTTATTATTGGTTGTGCACCTTGACTTAGTCCAATTAAAGGCAACATTAAAATCTGCATCACACTACTCATTACTGTCATAGAACTAACGGCTAAATCTCCACCAAATCTTGAAAGCTGATTATTCATACTAACTATTACAAGACTTTCGGTAGCTTGCATGATAAATGGTGATATTCCAAGACCTACTATCTTTAATAAAGTTTTTGTTTCAGGTTTTAGATACTCCCTTTTAATTTTTACGGGGCTTTTCTTTAAAACAAAATATAAAACCCACACAGCTGATGTGGCTTGTCCTATGACTGTTGCAAATGCTGCACCTTTTACACCCATTCCAAAACCAAATATAAAAATTGGATCTAAAATAATATTTATTATTGCTCCAATCATAACTGTCATCATACTTTGTTTTGCAAAACCTTGTGCATTAATAAAAGGATTAAGTCCTAAAGCTAAAAGCACAAAAACTGTACCTAAAACATAAATTCCTAAATAATCAGTAGCGTAACTAATTGTATTTATACTAGCTCCAAAAGCTAGTAAGATAGGTTCTTTAAAAATAAGAAAACCTATAGTAAGTATTATAGCTAGAACTATAAGTGCAACTAAACTATTACTAAGGATTTTTCTAGCACCCTCTTCATCCTTCTCTCCAAGTTTAATAGCTAATATTGGTGCACCTCCTGCTCCTATAAGCGCACTAAATGCAGATATTATAATTATAATTGGAAATGCAACCCCTACTCCTGCCATTGCAATCTCTCCATTTGGTATTCTTCCTATAAAAACTCTATCTACTATGTTATAAAGAACATTTATAAGTTGCGCTATAATAGCTGGTAACGCTAATGTAAATAATAATTTTCCTACACTTCCCCTACTAAGATCTGTAGCTTTTTTTTCTGACACTCTAACTCCCCCAATATTTTTTTATTGAAAATATTTTTTTAATTTCCATTATTATCATTATATTCTTTTAAATTTAAATATTAAATATATTCACTATTAAGTAGTCGATTACACATTTAAATTTAACAATTTGTTTTAAAGTTTCTAAGTAAATTAAAAAATACTTTGCATAAAATAAAATTTATCTATAATAAAAAAATTCTAAGATAAGTAATTTCTAAACTTAAAATTTTTTTAAATATTGTATAGTATTTTGATATCGTTTAGAATTATATATGTAAATATTTACCAAAGTAAGAGGGGGAATAATAATGGCAAGGAGAGCTTTTAGAAAACACATTAAAACTTGTGTTTCTGTCTTAACACTATCTGCTATATTTACTGGTGCAATAGCAGCCTATTTACCAGTTAGAGAAGCAACTGCTACAGAAAATGTTACTACATCAACAAAGCGTAACGTAATGTATTATGGTGATTGGTCTATTTGGGGAGGACAAGGGAATTTCTATCCTAAGGACATTCCAGCAGAACATCTTACTCATTTAAATTTTGCATTTTTAGATTTTGATAAAAGTGGAAATCTTGTATTTACAGATAAGGATGCGGCAATAGGTGCTCCTGTTGGTGAACCTGGAGTTCAATGGGGTGGTCCTAATGCAGGATGTATAAATGCATTCCAAGAACTTAGAGCTAAAAATCCAAATATGAAAATTGGTATATCTGTTGGGGGATGGTCTAAATCTGGAGATTTTTCAGAAGTAGTAGCTAACTCTTCAACTAGAGCTAAACTTGTAGAAAACTTAGTAAAATATGTTGAATATGCAAATATGGACTTCGTTGACATAGATTGGGAATACCCAGCTGAAAAAAGAGATCCTGATAAAGTTGATAATCAACAAGATGAAGGAACTACTATGGCAAGACCTGAAGATAAAGAAAACTATATTGTTTTCTTAGAAGATCTTAGATCTGCTCTTGATAAAAAAGGTGTAGATATTGGCAAATATTATGAATTAAGCGTTGCTCTGCCTGCTCCTAAATCAAAAATTAATTCAGGTATAGATGTTGATAGGCTTTTCAATGTTGTAGATTTCGCAAATATCATGACTTATGATATGCGTGGAGCTTGGGACGAAACAAGTGGTCATCAAACTGGTCTTTATACTAATCCTCTTGACCCTACATTAGGTGCTGGACTTTCTGTTGATGAAAGTGTTAACTACCTTATAGAAAAAGGTGCTGAACCTGAAAAAATAGTTGTTGGTGCTGCATATTATACAAGAGGATGGAATGAAGTTGCTACTGGTCCTGATGCTAATAACCCTGGTCTATTTGGTGAAGCAAGTCTTTCATTTAAGGATGCCGACCAAACACCATCAAGAGGTGCTGTAAACGAAGCTCCTATGAAAGTTGGTGAGGCTGGTAGAGCTGGTGGAGTATGGTCATACAATAAACTTGATGAGCTTAAAAAGAAATTCCCTGGTCTTAAAGAATATTGGGATGATACAGCTAAAGCACCATATCTTTATGATGCAGAAAGTGGAAAATTCTTCACTTATGACAACCAAAAATCTATACAAGAAAAAACTAAATATGTAAATGAAAAAGATCTTGGTGGTATGATTGCATGGATGGCTTCTCAAGATGCTCCAACTACTCCTGGTTCAGCAAAAAGAGACGAGTTAACTAAAGCAACTAAAGAAGGACTATATGGAAATGACCTTCTTCCTGATCATGAAATAGTATATGCTGACCTTGATATTGAATGTTCTATCAAACCAGTAAAATCTGAATGGGGAGGAGCTGGTGGTGGCTACGAAATCACTATCAAAAATAATGAAAAACTACAAGAAAGTGATCAAGTTTTAAAAGAACTTGAAAGAAGTGCTGAAACAATAAAAACACCTATTTTATATATAGATTCAAATGTAAAATTAACAGCTGGTGACCATATGGCTGGTAATATCTCATACGAAGATGGAAAAACTGTTATTGATATTAAAGGAGTTTGGGAAGGTAAAAATATAGAACCTGGTCAAAGTTATAAATTCCAACTTAGCGCGCCTACAGCTCCTGAAGACTTATCAGATATTAACTCAATATCTGTTGCTCAAAGAATGAATGAAAATGGAACTGTTATAGCTAAACAACTAGTTTATGGTGATGAAACTATAAATCCAGATCAAAATACAGCGCCTGTACTTTCAGGAATTACTGATAAAACAATATCTGTTGGTGATAAATTTGATCCTACAGCTGGAGTTAAAGCTTTAGATAAAGAAGATGGTGACTTAACTTCGAAAATAAATATTTCTGGCTCTGTAGATACAGAAAAAGAAGGAATTTACACATTAACTTATTCTGTTACGGATTCGAAAGGCTTAACTACAGAAAAAACTAGAACTATTACTGTAAAAAAAGAAGTTGTACCTCCAGTTGAAAATGCTAAGCCAGTTCTTCATGGAATAACTGACTCAGAAATTAAAGTTGGAGAAGCATTTGATAATATGAAGGGAATCACAGCTACAGATAAAGAAGATGGTGATTTAACTTCTAAAATACAAGTTACTGGTAAAGTAGATACAGCAAAAGCTGGAATTTACACATTGACTTATTCTGTTACTGATTCAGATGGAGCTACTACATCTAAGGCAAGAAAAGTAAATGTTATTGATGATTCTACAAATCCATCAGATAATTTCGATATAAATAAAATATATAATGCTGGTGATGTTGTGACTTATAAAGGACAACAATATAAAGTTAAATGGTGGACACAAGGTGCTTATCCTGATAAAAGTGATGCATTCGAACTTATAGTAGAAGCTAATCCAGATGGAAGCACTCCTTACGTTCCTGGCAAAGCCTATAATGGTGGTGATAAAGTGTCTTATAATGGACAAACTTTTAAAGCAAAATGGTGGACAAATACTACTCCTGGAAGCGATAGTTCTTGGGAAAAACTTTAAAATAAACTCACATTAAGGTTGTCTAAATTTTAGACAACCTGTCTTTTTTTATTTTCTAATAATATTTTCTATATCACTTAACATCTTCTGAGTTGCTAAAACTCCTGGCCCACCAAGATACCAAGCCTTCGTATCTAAATACACTATATTTTCATTTTTGTAGGCAGCAGTTTTTTGTATTAATTCATTTTGCAATATTTCTTTTGCAGACTTTTGTGGCTTACTTGCTAACATTGTTTTATCTATAACAAATAAATATTCTGGATTTTTATTTAACACATATTCTGAATTAACAGTTTGCCCATGACTCTCTGTAGCAATATTATTATCACTTTCTTTAAAACCAAATTCATTATGAATCATTCCAAATCTTGAATCTTTTCCAAAAGCTGTTATCTCACCATCATAAACCATTGTAATTAATGCATTTTTATTAATTTTAGTAACATTTTCTTTTATTTGAGTTGTTCTGTTTTGAATATCTGCTAGATATGTATCTGCAATTTCTTCTTTCTCAAATATTTCCCCTAAAATATCAAGATCATTTTTTAATGTTGCAAAATGATCAACTCCATCTCGTCCTAACATTATAGTAGGTGCTATTTTTGATAGTTCATCATAATATTCTTCTTGTCTATTTTCTATTATTATAAGCTCTGGCTTTAACTCATAAATTTGTTCTATATCAAATTTCTTTATACTTCCAAGATCAATATATTTATCATCTTTATACTTTTCTAAATAATCTGGTAAAGAAGCTTTTGGAAGCGCTATTGCTTCTTCCTCTAATATTTCCATATTATCTAAAGAACTATATCCTAAAACTATAACTTTTTCTGGATTTTTAGGAACTTCTATATTGCCTTTTCTATCTTTTACAATTATAGTTTCTTCACTTTTTGCTTCTGTTGGCTTTTCTTTAAAATTACCAAAAAATAATGTTCCTCCTACTAAAGCTGTGATAGCTACCCCTACTATTATACCTAATTTTTTATTCATAATTACCCCTCTTCTTTCAATTAATAGTGAATATCTTTATCATCTAATTTGTATAATTAAAAATAAACACAAATTTTTTTATTATCTATACTTTTTATATTAAACTCTATTTCATATATATCTCTTAAAAAATTATCATCAATAATATTCTCAGTTTTTGAATTTTTAACTAAACGCCCCTCTTTTAAAACAGCTATTTTATCAGAATAACAAGATGCAAAATTAATATCATGCATTACTATAACTACTGTTTTATTAAGCTCATCAACTAAATTTCGAAAAACTTTCATCATTTGTACTGAATGTTTCATATCTAAATTATTTAATGGTTCATCAAGTAATATATAATCCGTGTCCTGTGCTATTACCATTGCAATGAATGCTCTTTGTCTTTGTCCTCCTGAAACTTGATCTATATAATTATTTTCTATTTCTTTTAGTTGCATATAATCTATAGCTTTATCTATAAATTCATAATCTTCATTATTCAAATGTCCTTTTGAATATGGAAACCTTCCAAAGGAAACCAACTCTTTTATTGTTATTCTTGCGTTTATACTATTAGTTTGCTTTAGTATAGATATTTTTCTTGAAAATTCTTCATCACTCCATGTATTTATATCTCTTCCCTCTAAAAATATTTTCCCATCATCTAATTTTAACAACCTTGCAATTGCATTTAAAACTGTACTCTTTCCCGCTCCATTAGGACCTATAAATGATGTTAACTCACCCTTTTTTATACAAAACCCAACATTATCTATCACTTTTTTATTTTGATATCTTTTACTTATCCCTTGAATTTCAATCATATTCTGTTCTCCCTTAATAATAAATATATAAAATATATTCCACCTATAAAATTTATAATTATACTCACAGTGCTATTATAATTAAAGAATCTCTCTACTAAAAACTGCCCTGTAACTAAAGCTAATATACTTATCAAAATTGCTCCTACAATCACATATTGATGCTTATAACTCTTCATGAATTGATATGATAAATTTGCAACTAGCAATCCTAAAAATGTTATTGGCCCAACAAGTGCTGTAGAAATTGCCATTAAAATTGAAACTATTAAAATTACCTTTTTAGACATTTTTTCATAATTAATTCCTAAACTAGTAGCATTTTCTTTTCCAAGTAATAAAACATCATATTTTTTTATATCATCATATACAAACACAAAAATTAGCAGACATATTATTATCACAACTAGCAATATTTCAGTATTTATATTGTCAAAGCTTGCAAATAATTTATTTTGTAAAACATCATACTCATTAGGGTCTATCATAACTTGCATGAATGTAGCAATACTTTTAAATAGAGTTCCTAATATAGTCCCAACTAATAAAAGAATAAAAATATTACTATTTTTTTTAAAAATAAATTTATATAAAAGTAAACTATTAAGAAGCATAATAATTACACTTACTATAAAATTTAATACTGAATTAGTCATCAAAATATTACTAGTTCCTACCACAAAAACTATCAGTGTTTGAGATAAATTATATAATGAATCTAACCCTAAGGTACTCGGTGTTAAAATTTTATTATTTGTAGTAGTTTGAAATATTATAGTTGAAAAAGCTATTGCGCCTGCTGTAACTATCATTGCAATAATTTTTGGTATTCTCCTATATAAAAGATAATTAAAATTAGTTGATGTAACTCCTTCAAACAAAAATAATATAATTACAATCATGACAGCTCCCATAAGCATAAAAATCTTTTTTTTGTCACTCATATTTTCTCCCCCTGTAAATAAGATACAAAAAGGTAATACTACCTATTATTCCAACAGTCAAACTTATAGGAACCTCATAAGGGAAAATTATAATTCTACTTATAATATCACAAAATAATACAAAACATATTCCAAGTAAACTAATATTCCAAATACTCTTATTAAGGTTATCACCCATAAAAATCGACACAATATTAGGTATTATAAGTCCTACAAAAGGAATATTTCCAACTGTTATTATTATAAAAACTATTATTAATGAGACAATTATCAACCCTATATTAGCTATTCTTTCAAAATTAACTCCTAAATTTTTTGAGATATCCTCCCCCATCCCTATTATAGTAAATTTATTTGCATAAATCAGTGCAACTCCTATTAATGGTATTGTAAGATATAAAATTTCATAATTCCCTCTTAGAATCCCTGAAAAACTTCCTTGCATAAATGATGAGATATTTTGCATTAAATTAAATCTATAAGCCAAAAAATCAGTTATTGCTCCAATTACTCCCCCTAACATTATTCCAATAAGTGGTATAAACTCAATATTTTTAAACTTAACTTTCTTCATAATTATCATGAAAATATATGTACCTAACAGTGCAAAAACAAACCCCATTATCATTTTCTCCCACATTGTTACTGTAGAAAAAAATATCATAGACATCACAACACCTAATTTTGCACTATCAATAGTTGCACTAGTTGTTGGTGAAACAAATTTATTATTACTAATATGCTGCATTATAGCACCACTTATACTTAACCCTACTCCAGCTAGTACCAAACTCAAAAGGCGTGGAATTCTACTTATAAATAAAACGCTTATTTTTTCTTGATTCCCTATAATTATGTCTTTCAAACTAATATCATGAACACCAATAAAAATAGAAAGTACTGCTAGGATTATAATAGCCAAAATTAAAAACCTTTTTTTCATTTCCCCTCCTCACAATTGATAACTATTATCACTATATTAGTAATAATAACAATATACTATTGATAAATCAATAATCATTCTCATTTATTAACAAATTGTTATTATTTATTGCTAATAATAAAAGCTATCATAATGATAGCTTTTAAATTTAATATCCCCTTAATGATTCAAGTTTTAACCTACTCCCAACAATACCTTCTACAATTGATTCAACTATATCTTCTTTTTTTGATTTACTTTTTATATAAACAGCTAATTTTTTTGCTAAAATCTTAAGTTTTGTAACTGTTAATTTATTTTCTAGTAGATATTTATTTGCTTCTTCCTTAGTTCTAAATCTGCTAAGTTCTCTAATATAAATATCAAATTCATTTAATTCTTCTACTTTCTCTGTTTGTGAGCTAATCCCTCTTTTCTTCTTCTTTGTATTCTCTTTTTCCTCTTCAATTGATTTACACTTGCTTTCCTTTGTAATACTTCGTCTCTCATTAAACTTATCCTCTTCACCTGTTCCATTGCATTTTTTTCCTGATTCATCATTTTTATTTCCAATTTTTAATTCTCCTGCTACTAAATCTACAATTTTTAATTCTTTTTTACCATCTAATAAAAGCTTTAAGTTTACATCATCACATTCTCTAATAAATTCTAATATCTTTATTGCTAAATTAATTAATTCTATATTTTCTTTCACTATATTCCTCCAAAATACATTAATATTATTATTCCTAAGCTATGTTTATGCTTAAAATTTGCAATAAATGAAAAAAGCTAGAATAAATCTTAAATTTAAGATTTATTCTAGCTTTTAATTATTTACATATATCTTTATATTTTAATGTAAATTTAGTATTTAATTTTAAATAACCTTTATCTTTTAAATTCACTCCTAGCCATAAACTATAAAGAATAATCAAACCATATATAAAATTAATCTCTAGTATTTTAAATATTATTCCTAAAGCAAATCCTATACTCACTAAGGATATATTTTTAGTACTTAAACCTTTAAAATATTTCATCACTAGTTCACCCTTTAAAAGTTATTTTTTAGTTATATAAAAGACTTTCTGTTGCATATTCAGCATCTGATGTTAAATCAATACCAAGTTTTCTGTAAGTTTGCTCATCAGATGTTCCAACTATTGTTGTTGAATGTGCTTGTGTACCAACAAGCATTGGTAATTTTTCTAAAGCTACTTGAGCCATAGGATTTGTTGCTGCACAAATGCTTAGCGCCATTAATACTTCTTCACAATTAAGAGCAGCTCTTTTTGATCCTAAAGTTTTTGATTTTAAGTTTATAATTGGCTCTAATACTACTGGTGAAATTAAATGCATTGAATCATTTATGTTAGCAAAGTGCTTTATTGCATTTAAAACAGCAGCTGCTGTTGCTTCCATAAGTTCTGAACTTTTACCTGTAAGTTGTGTTCCATCTTCAAGGTCTAATGCTACTACTGAAATATTATCATTCTTATCAGCACATTCTTTTAATTTATTAGCATATTCTCTTGCAACAGGCACAATTTTTCTATCACTTTCTTTAAGGTTAAGTTCTTCCATTATAAGTTTAGTTCTCTCTAATGTCTCTTTATCTACATAACCCTTTTTATATTCACAACTTGTTTTGAAATATCTTCTTATGATTTCTTGTCTTGAAGCCTCTTTCACAACCTCATCATCTATTATTCCAAATCCAAGTCTGTTTACACCCATGTCTGTTGGTGATTTATAGTTAGATTCTTTTCCTGTAATTTTTTCTATAATTCTTTTTAATACAGGGAAAGTTTCAACATCTCTGTTATAGTTAACAGCTGTTGTACCATACGCCTCTAAGTGGAATGGATCAATCATATTTACATCTTTTAAATCCGCTGTTGCAGCTTCATATGCAATATTAAGTGGGTGCTTTAATGGAACGTTCCAAACAGGGAAAGTTTCAAATTTTGAATACCCAGCAACATTTCCTCTTTGTTGCTCATGATAAAGTTGACTTAAACATGTAGCAAGCTTTCCACTACCTGGACCTGGTGCTGTAACAACAACGATTGGTTTTGTTGTTTCTATATATGGATTTTGTCCATATCCTTCTTCACTTACTATAGTATCAACATCTGTTGGATATCCTTTTGTTACACTATGTTTGTAAACTTTAATTCCTCTTCTCTCAAGCTTATTTATAAACACTGTTGTAGCTGGCTGTCCGCTGTATCTTGTAATTACAACACTATTTACATCTAAGTCATATGCTCTAAAGTCATCTATCATTCTTAAAACTTCAACGTCATATGTAGTTCCGAAATCTCCTCTGATTTTATTTCTTTCGATATCGCCTGCATATACACAAATAACTATTTCAGCATTTTCTCTAAGTTTGTATAATAATTTAATTTTTGCATTTTCATCAAACCCTGGTAATACTCTCTTAGCATGAAGGTCAAACATTAGTTTTCCTCCAAATTCTAAGTATAATTTATCATAGTTATCAACTCTTTCAAGTATATACTTTGATTGTTCTTCTAGATATTTTTTGTGATCAAATCCTATCTTCATCTTTCATCCCCACTAACTTTATTAAATTTTATGAAATTCCACTTATTCCATAATTATATTTTACTATTATAAAATATATAATTTCAATACACATTTATCTTAATCTAAAATGCCAAACAATTCAAATGAACATTTAATTACATATATTATGTCCAGCTCAAATTATTATTATCCTAAATTAGATAATTTGCCTATTATTATTTTGATATTTTACAAAAATAACATGAATATATTTTAATACAACTTTCATATATTTTCAAAGATAACTTAAAAATATATAAACTTAAAAGGAAATGTATGTATTATGTTTAAAATTTCAAACTTCTATAAGACTTTTATTGCAAGTATTATAATTTTTTTACTACTTCCTTCCATAAAAAGTAATTCTGAATCTCTAAAATTAAATATTGAGAGCGAAATCGCTCTTTCTATAGATGCTACGACAAATGAAATTATTTTTTCGAAAAATGGATTACAAAAAGCCGAACCTGCATCTATAACAAAACTTTTAACAGCTCTTATACTTAGTCAAAATTATAATAAAGAAGATTTTTTAATCTATACAGAAAATGCTTTACTAGACGAGTCTTCATCTATCTTTCAGGATTTTGAAACTGAATTAAAAGCTGGAGATAAAATTAAAGCTAGGACAGTAATGGATGCTCTCTTAATTACCTCTGCAAACGATATGGCTACTATAATCGCTGAAAATATAAGCGGATCAAAAGAATCATTTAGTAAACATATGAATAAAATAGCTAAGGAACTTGGAATGTTACATTCTGAATTTTTCACAGCAAATGGTCTTGATTCAGATGATATTCTAAATGGAAATTCTCATTATACCACCGCTTATGACTTAACTATTCTTGGGAGAAAAATTTTAAAAGATCAATGGATTCTCGAAACTTTAGCTAAAAAAGATAATATAATTTTGGAAATTCCAAGTAAACAAGAAATAAAAATATCTAATTCAAATCAAAACTTAAATATTAATGGTTGCTTTGGAGGCAAAACAGGATATACCTACAAAGCTGGTAGGTGTTTGCTTTCTTTTTATGAACGTAATGGGAGAAAAATTATTGGTGTTATTTTAAATTCTCCTACTAGAAACTCTTCTTTTTTAGATATGGATAAACTAATAAATTATAGTTTTAATACACCGAAAAAAGTTTTATATGAACCAAATGATGTTGTCTTTTCAAAAACAATAAACTTTAGACCATATAAAATTATTGGTCCAACCCTAAAATATAATTTGAACTTTATTGCAGATAAAAAAATTTCTCTTTATTCTAATGAAATCTACAATCAGTTTGAAAAAAATATTATTGAAAATGAAATTAATTTATGGTATTTAAAAACCGGTGATAAAATTGCAGATTTGAGACTTCAAAATTCTATAGATAATTTTTTATTCCCTTTAGTTTCTCCGATATCAACTTTAGATATTATAAAAAATTTTGCTTATTTTTATATAATTCCTATATTAATTATTATAGCTATAGTAATTATTATAATTATTAGACGTAAAAGAAAAAAATATAAATTTTAATTTTTTCTCTAAAAAAGCTATATCACAAGAAATATTATTCTTTGATATAGCTTTTATTTTTATGTTAATAACTATTTTTTTGTATATTTTTCAACAAATCTTTTAATACGTTTTACAGCCTCTTGTATATCTTCCATAGAAGCCGCATAACAAGCTCTTATATAACCTTCACCACAGTCACCAAACGCACTTCCTGGAACAGCTAGTACCCTTTCTTCTAGCAAAAGTTTTTCACAAAACTCATCTGATGTAAGCCCTGTTGCTTTAATAGACGGAAATACATATAATGCACCAAGTGCTTCAAAACAATCAAGCCCCATTTCTCTAAATCCATTAGTGATTACTCTTCTTCTTCTATTATACTCTCTAGCCATTTCTTTGACACTATCATCGCCATTTTTCAGTGCTTCTATTGCTGCATATTGAGCTGTTGTTGGTGAACACATAATTCCATATTGATGTATCTTTTTCATAGCATCAATGAGTATAGGATGTCCAACTGCGTATCCAAGTCTCCACCCTGTCATTGCATATGCTTTTGAAAAACCGTTAACTATTATAGTTTGATCTTTAACTTCTGGAAAACTTGCTATAGATACATGATCTCCATCATATGATAATTCTCCATAAATTTCATCTGATAAGATTATAATGTTCTTCTCTTTTAAAACATCTACAATAGGTTCAAGTTCTTCTTTTGTCATTATTGCACCTGTTGGATTATTAGGAAACGGAAGTATTACAACCTTTGTTTTTTCTGTAATCGCATCTTCAAGCTCTTCTCTTGTAAGCTTAAAGTCATTTTCTGCTTTTAAATCAATAGTTACTGATTTAGCTCCTGTAAATGCAGTACATCCTTTATATGCAACAAAACTTGGTTCAGGTACTATAACTTCATCTCCCGGTCCAACTAAAGCCCTAAGAGCAAGGTCTATAGCCTCACTCCCTCCAACTGTTACTAAAACCTCATCTTCTGCTTTATAGTATAACCCAAATCTTCTATCTAAATATTTTACTATTTCTTCTCTAAGTTCTATAAACCCAGCATTAGAAGAATAGTGAGTATGACCTTTTTCTAAAGAATAAATTCCAGCCTCTCTTATGTTCCAAGGAGTTACAAAATCTGGTTCTCCAACTCCAAGTGAAATAACATCTTCCATTTCATTTATCATATCAAAATATTTTCTTATGCCTGATGGTGGCATATTTTTAACATTGTCTAAAATCATATTTTCTAGTATCATACAAATAAAATCTCCCTATCATTAACTTTCTTCTCTTTAAAGATTCTTCCATGCTCTTTATATTTTTTAAGAACAAAGTGAGTTGCTGTTCCTGTTACATATTCTTGAACCGCAAGTTTTTCTGAAACAAATAATGCAACTTCTTTCATTGTTTTTCCTTCTACGATTACTGTAAGGTCAAATCCTCCTGAAGACATAAGATAACAAGCTCTTACTTTATCAAATTGGTATATTCTTGATGCAACCTTATCAAACCCAACACCTCTTTGTGGTGTTATTTTAACTTCAATTAACGCAGTAACAGTTTCTTTTCCTGTATTTTCCCAGTTTATAAGAGTTGTATATCCAGCTATTATATTTTTTTCCTCAAAATCTTGTATAGCTTCTCTTACTTCCTCAACAGTCTTTCCTGTCATCTCTGCTATCTGTATATCTGTATATCTACTGTGTTTTTCTAAAACTTCTAAAATTTCTTCCATAAAAAATCCCTCCATAAAATTACATTAAAGTTTATTTATCATCCTGCTTAAATTTTAAGTTATCTCATCTATTTTATATTCTTTATAATACTCACCATTAACTAAACTTAGACTTAATTTTTATTTAGTTTTTCTATAATTGAATATTTATTACTAGTTATTTATACATTTTTACATTCTCTCTTTTACAAACAGAGCATAAAACATCAAAACACTACCTTTCAGATAAAAAAATTCCTCATCCCTAAGGGATAAAGAAAATTGACGTTAATATCTTTTTCTGTATTATATACAAAGAAAAACTTTTTTACAATACTATTTATACTTTTTTAATATATATTATAAGTTCTGTAATAATTATACTACTAAAAAACAAAAAAATACTAATAAGAATAAACAATTCTCATTAGTATTTTCTACTTATCTACCTTTTCTTTTATTCCTAGCTTCTCTTTTCTTAGCTATTTCCCTATCTTTAAATGATCCTCTTTTCTTTTTAGGTGCTTTTTTCTCTATTTTTTCATTTTTCTCTAAATGATTTACTCTTTTATCAGATTTTGATGCAGATTTTTCATTTTTCAGCTTACCTTTTGAAGGTTTATCTGTTTTCATATTTGCATACGGATCTTTAGAAACACTATTTTTTCTTTGCATAGCATTCTTTCCGTGAGATTTTTTCCTTGCAATCCCATGTCTTTCTCTATACCTATCTTCTTTAGATCTTATAAGACATTTTTCTCCATTACCTATTAAATCTTCCCTTCCTGCCATCATTAAAGCATCGTGTACAATATTGTAATGTTTCGGATTACTAAATTGAAGTAACGCTCTTTGCATAGCTTTTTCTTCTTTAGATTTTGGAACATATACTTCTTGCATAGTTATAGGATCAAGTCCTGTATAAAACATAGTAGTTGATAGAGTTCCTGGAGTAGGATAAAAATCTTGAACTTGTTCTGGTTGATATCCTATATCTCTTAAGTATTCTGCAAGCATTATAGCATCTTCTAATCTACTTCCTGGGTGACTTGACATAAGATATGGTATTATATATTGTTTTTTTCCACATCTCTCACTAAGTTTAAAGAACTTCTGTCTAAAATCTTCATAAGTTCTCCCCGCTGGCTTACCCATATATTTTAATACATTCGGTGATATATGCTCTGGAGCTACTTTTAATTGACCACTAACATGATGTTCTACAAGTTCTTTAAAGAAAGAATCATCTTTATCTGCCATAACATAATCATATCTTATTCCTGAACGTACAAAAACTTTTTTTATTCCATCAATTTTTCTAACACTTCTTAAAACACTTAAGTATTCTTTATGATCGACTTCCATCTTTGGACAAATTTTTGGAGATAGACACTGTCTATTTTTACAAGCTCCAAGATTTGTAAGTTGTTTTTTACACGATGGTTTTCTAAAGTTAGCTGTAGGGCCACCTACGTCATGTATATATCCTTTAAAATCTGGATACTTAGTAATATCTTTTGCCTCTTCAACTATTGACTCTTCACTTCTACTTGAAACTATTCTCCCCTGATGGAACGTAATAGCACAGAATGAACAGTTAGCAGAACAACCTCTTGAGCTCATAATACTAAATTTAACCTCATCAATAGCTGCCACGCCACCATCTTTTTCATAGCTAGGATGATAAGTTTTTTGGTATGGAAGTGCATAAACTTTATCAAGCTCTTCTCTTGTCAACGGTTTTTCAGGATGATTTACAACTACAAGCTTATCGCCATGAGGTTGTATAAGCATTTTCCCACGCATAGGATCTTGTTCTTCGTATTGAATTTTAAAACATTTTGCATAAGTTACTTTATCATTTGAAATTTCTTTAAATGAAGGTAGTACTATATGTTCTTCAAATATTTCGTCAAAACTATCAGCTATGTAAACAGTTCCTGGTATATGTCTTATGTACTTTGCATCAAATCCTTGATTCATAAGATCTGCAACTTCTATTATTTGTCTTTCACTCATTCCATAAATAAGTAAATCAGCTCCACTATCAACTAAAATAGATTGCCTAACCTTATTTTCCCAATAATCATAATGTGCAAATCTTCTTAAACTTGCTTCTATTCCACCAATTACTATATTTATATTTTTATATGCTTCCCTAATTTTATTACAATAAACTATAGTAGCCCTATCTGGTCTTTTCCCCATAACACCACCAGCAGTATACAAATCTTTTTCCCTACGTCTTTTGCTTACTGTATAGTGATTTACCATAGGATCCATATTCCCACCATTAACTAAGAAACCAAGTCTTGGTCTTCCAAGCTTTGTAAAATCGTCAATACTATGCCAATCTGGTTGTGAAATTATTCCCACTTTATACCCAGCATTTTCTAAAACTCTTGAAATTATCGCTGTACCAAAACTATGATGGTCTATATATGCATCACCTGTTACTAAAACAAAGTCACATTGTTCCCATCCTCGTTCTTCCATATCCGTTTTACAGATTGGTAAAAATTTATTTTCCATCTCCACTCTCTCCTAATTTAGATAATATATTTAACTTCTCCGATAATTAATGGTACTAATATTTACATTTCTAAATATTAGTACCATTAAAGCTAAAATAACATACGAATTAAATTGCTATTTTCAATCTATAATAAATTTTAATTTTTCAAAACAAAAGCATCATAATATCTTATTATGATGCTAAATTAGTATAACTAATATATTGTTAATTGTAAAGTTTATAATTTATTTAAAGCTCTAATGTAAACTTAATTATATTCCTAAATTTAAGTAACTATTAACATCACCTTCATATGTCAAAATGAATTCATCGTCATTTAAAAAGTCCATAGGTTTAGTTAAAACTGGAGGTGTATCAACATCTAACGACTCTACTTCTTGTAAAATTTTAGCAACAAGTTCCGAGCAAAAATATCTATTTTTATGAGTAATCTCTTTATTTAGAGCTACTCCTATAATCCCTGCATAATTATATTTTGTATCCTGCCTTGCATATTCATCAAGCATACGCTTAATTTTATAATATACATCATTAGTTACTTCTTTTTCTAAAATCATAACTTCTGTATTAGGAAACCATTCTGTAAATCGTTCTTTCACATTTTCTTCTTGATATCTAACAATCCAAAATTTATTTTTTCCTGTTCTCCCCATAGAGAACCATGTATTTTTATCCTCTTCTAAAGCCAAAGACACATGGCTATATTTCTCCTTTGTAAACCATCTAATAACTCTTGAATAAATAGTACCACTAAAAGTTAAGCATACTCTTATTTTCCTCATGTGTATTAACCCCCTTAAATTAATTTTAGTAATCCCCCAATTACAACACCACATTAAATATACTTTATAATACGAAAATTAATTCCTAATTTCTAATTCTATAAGAATTTGTAAATTCCTCTATAAAAGTAAAACCTTAATAAAATTATAATATTTAAAACTTTCCTATTATAATAAATCTATTTATTTTTTTATAAATAATTATTAATAATTTAGCTTCCCACTTTACAAAATATAAAAACCTGTATCATAGAAAAGATTAACTCTCTCTTTAATACAGGCTTATCAATTTTTATTTTACTTTTTTCTCTTTTAATAATTTTATAATCTCTTCAAATTCACTGTCTATTGCTTTTTTAATATTTCTCATAATTTCATCTTCTGAAAGTCCTTCTTCTAATCCTTCATTCACTTCTTGATCCCAAATATAAAATGCCTTTTTATCAAGAGGTGTAACAGGATATTCAGCAGTATTTTCTAATGATTTTTGATACAAATCTTGTTCATTTTGTCCACCTAAAAACTTATTATTAGCATTTACATTTTCTATATCTCTAAAAGGTAAATATCCAGGAAGATTTCCAACTCTATTTTCTTCTTTATACTTAAAAATATAGAACTCTACAAATTTCCAGGCTGCATCTTTATGCTTACTATTTTTAGCAATCGACATTAAAGTAGCATTATTCCATCCATAAACTCCAAATGGCAAAGATGTAACTCTCCAAAGACCTTCTTGTTCTGGTACTATATTAGCTAAGTCATTACTTCCCCAGGCCCCTAAATATAGCATAGCAAATTTTCCTTCTCTAAGCATTTTCTTTCCACTTTCCGTCCAAATATCATTAAAAGCAGCTAAATTTTCATGTTGTAATTGTTTCGCTATTGATACAGCTTCTTTGAAATCATCATTATCTCTTTGATAAACCAAATTCTTATCAAAATAAGGCATGTTTGCACTGTATGCTCTAACAATTTCCCCATACCACTGTACTATTGATATTCCATCTTTTTTCAAAGTTCTAGCTATCTCTAACCAATTATTTTTGTCCTTCATAAATTCAGCTAATTTATCTGGTTCGCCTGGGAATCCATATTTTTCTAATATATCTTTTCTATAATAAGTAACTATGGGCGCACTTGCTACAGCTAGTCCTAATAATTCCTTTTGATCTAATGATTTTCCTAATTCCCAAAGTTCCCTATCAAACTGAGTTTCATATTTCATAGCTGTATATTCAGACTTAGATAAATCCTCTAACCCATCTATACTATTAAAATTTCCATACTCATTACTATCAATTATAAAAACATCTGCGTCCCCTTCTTCTTTGACTAGAGATTCTTTATAAGCTTTTTCATATTCTTCATATGAAAAAGTTTTTAAATTAACTTTTATATTAGGATTCTCCTTTTCAAAATCATCTATTATATGCTCTATTCCCCCAAAATAAGACCATAAATTAATTTCAACAGTTTCATCTTTACTATCCTCTATATGTTTATTTACATTTTCAGCTCCACATCCTATTAAAGTCGTAACTACAAGTCCTATAACTGTAAGTAATTTAATTACTTTCAATAAATTCACGCTCCTTTTTTTTCATAATTCTTTTTAAACTTTCTACTTCAATAGGCTTTGTATAATAATACCCCTGTAATTCATCACACCCTACTTCTCTTAGAAACTTTTCCTCTTCTTCAGTTTCAACACCTTCTGCAACAACATTTAAATAAAGTCCATGTCCTAATTCCACTATAGTCTTTAATATATTAGCTTTCTTAAAACTTTTTTCTACATTACGCACAAAAACTTTATCTATTTTTATTTCATTTATAGGTAACTCCATAAGTTGATTAAATGATGAATATCCTTTCCCAAAATCATCAATAGAAACTGAAACACCAATTCTATTAAGATTTCTAATTATTTTTTCAACAATTTCAAAATTCTTTATAAGAACACCTTCTGTTATCTCAATAATTAAATACTTAGCTTCTAAACTTGTTTTCTCTAATACTGACTTTATTATTTCCTCTATTTTATCTGTTGCAAAATGTTTAGCTGATATATTTACTGATATAGGGACTTTCACAAAGCCTTCAAGCTGTAATTTTTTATTTTCCATACAAGCATGAGTCAAAACCCACTCATCAATCTTTAAAATCAAATCAGATTCTTCTGCTATAGAAATAAAATTATTAGGTGGAACCATTCCTAAAGTAGGGCTTGACCATCTAATTAAAGCTTCTATACCCTTAATATTTTTACTCTTAGAGTCATATTTTGGTTGGTAATATAGCTCAAATTCATTTTTTTCTAACGCATTAAAAATTTCTTTTTCTATAACCATCTTTTCTAGATATGATTCCTTAGTTTCTGCATCAAATAAAAATAGTATATTTTCTCCTATCTCTTTAGATTTATACATAGCTATATCTGCATATTGCAAGATAGTATTTATTTTGTTTGAATCATCTGGGTAGATACTAGCCCCTGCACTACAAGTAATACTTAAAATTAAATCATCTAATTCAAAATTTCTATTAAACTGTTCAAATATCATTTCACTTACTTTATTTAGCTCTGTATTTTCTTGCATTTGACACACAACTACAAATTCATCTCCCCCTAGCCTAAATATCTGAGTTCTATTGTTTTGTAGATTACTAAGTCTTGTTGCAACTTCAACTAAAAGCTTATCTCCTACATCATGTCCTAAGGTATCATTAATAACCTTAAACCTATTTAAATCTAAAAATATTATTCCAATTTTCTCCTGATTTTTAATACTCTGAACTAACTCATCTAAGGATTTTTTAAAATAAAGTCTATTTGGAATTTTAGTTAAATTATCATAATATGCTAATTCATATAACATCTCTTCTGATTTCTTTAACTCTATAAAACTAAGCCTTAATTCACAAATCATTCTTCTTACATTTTCCACAAGATTTTTAATCTCAATAATGTTACTCTTAGGCCATAAATCATCATCTGCAACATTCATAATTTTTGAAAACTTTTTCGTATTCTCAGAAATTATAGTTAGATCATTAAATACCCATTTGTTTAATAACATAGCCATTGAGCTAATAAATAAAATAAAAAATACAAAAAACTTAAATTGACTACTATACTCATCTAAAATACTTTTGTTATACAAACTCATAGGAATCTCTATCATTAAAAATAAATTTTTCCCCTCAACTTCTCTTTCATATACAAAGAATCCATCTAACCAATTATTCATAAGAAATTTATTCTTTTTTAAGGGTTCGCATTTATATAAGTAATCATCATATTCTTGCACATTTTTGTATTCTAAATTAATATCTGCTGTATGTTCATTGTTTTTCACCTCTAAAATTATCTTATTAGACTTATTTTTAAGATAAATATTAAATGGTTTATATTTAGAATGAGTCTTTATACTTTTTTCAAGCTTTGCCTTTGTAACCTCACTAGATAACTGTAAATCTAAAATTTCATTTTCCTTCCAAGACTTAATCTCATCTTCTACATTATCAAATACTTCATCAGAATAGACTGATATGTTACCTATAATAGTTTCTTCCGTTTTTACAATATCTACAAAAATATTTATTATAAATGGTATTAATATAGCTGCCATCAATATATGTAATAAAATTTCTTTAAAAGTTATAGAAAACTCTTTTTTTAGCAGGCTTCTTTCTATTAAGTATTTATAAATCACTTCCGCTATAAATGCATTAAATATACCATTTACAAACAAAAACATAAGATCAAAATAGTAAAATTCTATTGTCCCTATCTCTCTTGAAAAAAATGAAATCACATACATAATAGGCGTTCCAACAAGACCCCAAAATATTATCGCAGATAGCATAAAATCTAATTTAGAAAAACTATTCATAAACTTATAAATAACTAAAATTTCAATAATTAAAATAAGACTTGCATAACTACCATTTACAATAATAGATAATATAATAAAAATAATTGCACTTATAATAGCTTTTCTTTGTCCAAACACTAATAATGTTAATAATGTAATTATGCTAGTTAAAGTGAAGTTTATCCCATGAATTAATTCTATTTTAAATATCAAAGTTAAAATAGTTAGTCCTATTAAAATCATATAAGGCTTATTTTTGTAAATAAAATTCATAAAATCATACCTTTCATATTTCACCATACATATGTTGTTACCATTACTATTATCGAGAATTTATCCTATTTTTTTACCCCTTTTATACAGAAAAAAACATATCTTAAAATTTTTAAGATATGTTTTTGAAATTCAAACTAATAATTATATTCTTTTATTCTTTACCTTTACTTTTTAACTGTGTTTTACAATTTAAATCAAACTCTTTGATTATTTCATTTACAACTTCCCAATTTTTAAGTTTAGCTCCTGCTGCAAGAGCATGTCCACCCCCTCCAAACTTAAAAGCAATCTCATTTACAATAGGTCCATTTGATCTAAACTCTGATAAAACCTCTCCATTTTCATCTTCAGCAAAAAATAGCCAATTATAAACATTCTCTGTGTCAGCTAAAGCATTTACTCTTCTTGCTACATCTATAGGCCTAAACGCAAACTTTTTAACTACCTCATATGGAATTTTAAGATATGCTACACCATTTTGAGTTTCCTCAAAATTTTCATAAACATAACCTAAATATTTCAATTCTGCCTTACTTCTTTTGTACATATTCATGTAAATATCTTTCGCATTGAAATTAAATTCTACTTCTGAAAGCTTTTTAAATAACATAGTAGGATTTTCTAAATATAAAAACCTTCCTGTATCACCTACTATCCCTGAATATAAAGCTTTTATTCCAAAATCGCAAATTTTAAAAACTTCTCTATTATCTAGATATAAATCTAAAATCATTTCACTGCAAGATTTATATTCTGTATCTACCCATGTTAGATTTTCAAATTTTTCAGAAAAAGGTTCATGATGATCTATTTTTATTATAAATCCTGCATCTTTAAAATTCTGATTATCTATTCTCTCTTTATTAGAAACATCTAAAACAATAGCTAAACTATTACTAGAAATTTCAATTTTCTCTTTATCCATAGTTCCTATGTATGATAATCTTTCACTATTTTCTCCTACAACACAAACTTTTTTGTTAGGAAATGTATTTTCTATTATACTTTTCAAACCTATTTGCGCTCCATAAGAATCAGGGTCTGGGAACACATGTCTAAAAAGTATTATCTCATCATATTTCTTAATTTTTAAGATTATTTCATTCACTATATTTTTACTCTTATCATTTATATATTTCACTTGTCTAAACACTCCTTTTATATAAAAAAGTAGGCTACTATAAGTAACCTACTATCTCTTTAATTTTATCTGATATCTAAATCTTTTAATAATCCTATCTTTATGAGGTAGGAAATTAAATCTAGTTTCTTCCTATTGAAGTTTGAACTTGTGCTACTGTTTCCTTTATGAATGTATCAACATCTGCAATGTTTCCTGTAACAAAAGCATCATACTTTTCTGCAATAACATTTCTTGCTGAGTTAGCATTATTTACTGCTGGTGAATAATATGAATATTCTAAAGCTTTTTGAGCAACTTCATAAGTTCTAGTATATAATGAATTTTTATCTTCTAAAACTTTTTTCATAGCTTCTGTGTCTGTTGCAGATTTTCTTACAGGTAAATATCCTGTAGCTGAAGCGAACTTAGCTGAAACTTCTGCACTTGTAGCAAACTTTAAAAACTCATATGCAGCATATTGAGCTTCTTTTGATACGTCTTTAGTAACAAATAATGAAGCACCTTGCTGAATAACTGATTTTGATTTACCTTCATATACTGGAACTTCTATAACAGCTACTTCAAAAGCATCATTATTTTTTATGTGTGATGCACCTGCTGTAGATCCTTGATACATTAATAATTTACCATTTGAAAATGGTCCTGAAAGATATTTTTCTTCTCCAGCTATTCTAAAGTTTCCAGCTGCTGTTTGATCTTTAAGTGTTTGCATAAATTCTTTTGTCCACTCATTATCTACATTTATTTTACCATCTAAACTAACAAAATCTTTATTATCTGCTTTTAAAGCTGTAATGAAAGCATTTGAACTACTATCAAACCCAAATCCAGCCATACCTAATTTTTCTTTTGACGCCTTAGAAATTTCTATAAGCTTATTGATAGACATACCAGCTTTAATTTCTTCAACTTCATATCCAAGTTCTTTAAGCTTATCTACATTTACGAAAATTACCTCTGTTGATTTGCTTAATGGCATTCCTAGGATATCCCCGCCTTCCCACTGAGCTACTTCATCAACAAAAGATTTTACAAAATCTTTTTCTATATCTTCTTTCATCCCAACTTTCTCATCATTAATATAATCACTTAGATTAACTATTTTATCTTTTTCTAATAATCCAGTTACTATATCAGGGTAAACATTTATAATAGCTGGTAACGTATTTGATTGTGCTGCTGTTATTACCTTCTTATTTAAGTCTGGAATCCCTCCTTGACTTACACTTTTAACTGTAATTTTTTTATCATTAGTTTCATTGAATTCTTTTACTAACGCATCCATAGCTTCGCCTTGTTTTCCATTCATATAATGCCAAAACTCAATAGTCACTGGATCTTGAATTTCTGTAACAATTTCTGATCCTTTTGAACCTGTTTCTGTGTTACTACTACCTCCACAAGCTATTAAAGTTGATCCAGCCATCATTACAGCCATCGTAACTGCTAAAAATTTCTTTTTCATTGAAAAAGACCCCCTTAAAAATATTAATATATATTATAATTTTTAAATTATAAACTTAATTTATTAGTTTTACCCCTTAGTTCCACCAATAGAAATACCATTCATTATTTTCTTATGAAGGAACACATACGCAACCATTATTGGTAAAGTTATTATTGTTGATGCTGCCATTAAAAGCTCATATTGATTTCCAGCCTCTGATTGGAATGAAGTAAGTCCATTAGCTAGAACTCTCATATTTTCATTATTAGTGACAAGAAGTGGCCATAAAAATGCATTCCATGAATTTATTCCTACCAATATACAAATAGTTATAATAGATGGTTTTGCCATTGGTACTACTATTCTCCACAAGAATTTCCAATCACTAGCACCATCCACTTTTGCTGCATAATAAAGTTGAATAGGTATTTTAAGGAAAAACTCCCTTAACATATATATATATAACACATTAGCTATAAACGGAATAAATAAAGCTTGATATGTGTCTATCCATCCTAAATTAGATATAGTTTTAAAGTTTGTAACTATAAGAACCTCCCCAGGAATCATCATAGTTGCAAGAAATAATGAAAATATTAAATCTTTTCCTTTAAAATTCAAATGTGAAAAAGCAAATGCTGAAATAATTGCAATTGTAACTGTAAAAACTATACTAAGTCCAGTAACTATTATTGTATTAATGAAATATCTTCCAAAAGGTGCCATTTCAAATGCTTTAGTATAATTCTCCCACATAGCAGTTTCAGGAATCATCGTTGGTGGTGTCTGAATAACTTCAAAACTCGTTTTTAATGATGATGCTATCATCCAATAAAAAGGGAACACCGTTATGATTGCAAATATAATCAACATGAAATATTTAAATGCAAGCTTTAAGTTTGTTTTATTTTTCATCGCCTATATCCCCCTAATAGTGTATTTTATTCTTAGTAATTGTTCTTTGAACAAGTGTTACTGTTAGAATAATTATAAGAAGTACTATTGATCCTGCGAAAGCTAATGGGAAATCTTGATCTCCATAAAATCTTTCTATTATATATTGAACAACTGTTGAAACAGAACCATTTAACGTTCTACCTCCAAACAGTACAAATACTTCTGTATACACTTTAAATCCACTAATAAGACTTATTATATAAGTATATAAAATCATAGGTGATACAAGTTTAATTGTTATCTTTCTAAAAATAGTACCTGAGCTTGCACCATCTATTTTAGCCGCTTGATAATACTGTGGATTAATTGTTGCTATTCCTGTTGTTAAAATAAGCGTATTAAAAGCTAAACTTTTCCAAACAGCAAATATAATTAATGCTGGCATAGCCCATTTAGGATCATTAAGCCATTCAATAGGTTGTACTCCTATAAATCCAAGTAAATAATTTATAATTCCATATTCACTATTAAAAAGCCAAGACCATACTACACCAATTGCAACCATTGATGTTACATAAGGTAAAAAATACACACTTTGGAAAAATCCTCGTATTTTTTCATTTTTTATATTAACAA
The DNA here is from genome assembly GCA_051650825.1 of Sarcina sp. GTDB lineage: Bacteria > Bacillota > Clostridia > Clostridiales > Clostridiaceae > Sarcina. The sequence continues at coordinate 39,013 of JBOFRC010000293.1, forward strand.
GTGCATTCGCTATAATTAACGACAATCCAACTGATAATAAAGGTACTATTATCGCATATAAGCAAGTATTTTTAAGTGCAGTTATAAATCTTTCATCAGTAAGTAATGCCTCATAACTTCCAAGTCCAAAAACATAACCTGAACTTTTTGTCTCATCAAAACTATTAATAATAGTATTCACTATCGGATAAAATGTAAAAATAATGATTGTTATAAGTGCTGGTGCAAGGTATAAATATCCTTTAATATTCTTAAACTTTTTTAGCATCGTTTAATGAATACCTCACTTTCAGAATCAAATACATATGAATTACCTTTTTTAGGGGCAACCTTTATTGTATTCCCTTCTTTTATTTGGAAGTTTTTATCAACTAACATTTTATAGATATTTTTATCATGTTTTAAAGTTAATAAACTTTCTCTTCCTAGTATCTCTACTGTATTAACCTGCATAGAAATTCCTGCCTCATTAGGCTCTAGATCTTCTGCTCTAAACCCTAAAATAACTTTACTTTTATCAATTGGAAGATCTTTTATCATAAAACCATCAACATCAGCTTGTCCTTCCTTAATTTGAAGTTCCATAAAATTCATTTCTGGACTTCCTATAAAAGATGCAACAAACTTTGTCTGTGGATGCATATACATTTCTTTTGGTGTTGAAACCTGTTCTATTCTTCCCTGATTCATAAGAATAACTTCATCTGAAATACTCAGTGCTTCCTCTTGGTCATGAGTAACAAATATTGCGGTTACTCCTGTTTCTTTTTGAATTCTTCTAATTTCTTGTCTCGTTTCAACTCTGAGCTTAGTATCTAAATTTGAAAGCGGTTCATCTAACAATAATATATCTGGTTTCTTTGAAATTGCTCTAGCTATAGCAACCCTTTGTTGTTGTCCCCCTGAAAGCTCTGATGGTTTCCTATCTAAAAGCTCATTTATCTTAACAATTTTCGCGACCTCTAATACTCTTTCTTCTGCCTCTTTTTTATTCCATTTTAAGTTATCTAGAGGAAATCTTATATTTTCTCTAACAGTCATGTGTGGATATAAAGCATAATTTTGGAAAACAAGTCCTATTCCTAATTTTTCTGGCTCAAGTCCTGTTACATCCTTTTCTGAAAAAAATATTTTACCTGCTTTTGGTTTATGTATTCCCGATATAGTAAATAGTGTAGTAGATTTTCCAGAACCTGACGGCCCTAATAATGAAACTAATTTCCCTTTTGGAATTTTAATAGTTATATTATCAATAGCTCTAAAAGTTCCAAATTCAACAATTAAATTTTCTAGTTTAATCCCCATCTTCTCCATCTCCATAATTAAAATTGTTTTTTCGATAAAATAATCATAACGAATATTAACTATTAATATCATTCAAATAATTTGTATGTAATATTATTGTAATTTATACTTTATTTAGTGTCAATTACATAAAATACTTATCACAATTTGTTAATAATTGCTTTTTTTTAATCAGATTAGGAATCTTACGATGTTTAGTATATTTACCGTCCCTTAATGTATCTAAGCACTCTAAATAATAATATTTATTTAACATTAACTTAATAAGATTTAAACATTTTTTAACAAAAAAAGCAGTATTGTTTTTTACAATACTGCTCATTTAATCCATTTAATGGATTAAATTTAATTTACTTCATATTATTTTTTGCTAACTTGCTTTTTAATAAACTTAACTACACCATCTTCATCATTGCTATCTATAACATCAGTAGCAATCTTTTTTAAGCTTTCAAGAGCATTTGCTACTGCATATTTTTCATCAGCAACATTAAACATTGGTATATCATTTAAATTATCTCCAAAACAAATAACTTTACTAGGCTTGTACAATTCTTTTAAGTCCTCTATAGACTTTTGCTTTGAGGCTTCTCCACTATGGATCTCTATAAAGTAACAATTTTCATCATAGACATCTTGATAATATCCTATATTTATTCCCTCTATCTTACTAAGCTGTGCGTATATAGCTTTTATAACTTCCAAATTATCTAAAATCATAAAATTAACTACTTGTAACCCTTCTAAAACTTCGCTATAACTTTTCACTGCTTCAAAGGTTTTAAATGTTGTGTGTTTTCTTTCTTCAAAATAAACCTTATCTAAATCTAGAACTAATTCCTTATGATAAACATATAAATGATTATTTTTAATACCATACATGAAAACATCTTTATCAAAACTTTCTAATGTGTTTAAAATCTTTCTTACAATTTCATTTTTAAAACTTCTAATTTTTAAATATTCTTTGTTTTTCAAATCATATAAGAAAACTCCATTCATAAGAGATATTACCTTATTTATCTTTAACCCATCTAATAACTCTATTACAGTTCCAGGTGTTCTAGCTGTTGCAACTGTAAAATTCAAGCCAGAAGTGATTAACTTATTCAATTCCTTCTTTGAATATTTTGAAACCTCCCGATTTGAATTTAATAATGTACCATCTAAATCTGAAATATATAAATCCATTGTTTTCCTCCTGTTATTTTGTTCTCGCTAATTTAATTATATATTATAAATTCACAATATAGCTAATATTTATCTGTCGCTATTTTCCTTTTAAATTTAACTATCATAAAAATTGCTCATATTATGCACTTATGTTTACAAATATCTATTCATTTTAAATACACTTAAAGAATATCTAATTCTTATTATTTTAGAGTAAAAGAAATCCCTACTAAGTAGATTATATATTTTTTTAAATAATATCTACTTAACAGGGATTTCTTTTTGATATAATCCTATTTAATATCATAAATTTATTTTAATTGATGAATTACAAACTACTCTAAATTACAAAAATAAAATAAAAATCTTGCCATTTGAATTTGTGTCATTTGTAGTGCATTTATAGTTGCCATAAGCTGTTCTTTACTTCCATGCTTATTTGCATCCTCTAAAAACCTTGGGGCATATTTTGCACTCTGATTACCTATATATTCACAATATGCATCTAATGGTAAATGTCTTTTCTTCTTGTATAAATAGTTCATTTTTTCCTTAACATCTTTATCTTTTAATTCTTCAAACTTTTCTCCAACTAAATATTTATAAGCATCATTATCAAGCCTTATAGAATCTAACCAAAAAACTTCTTTTGACTCCTCGCCTAAAAGTAAATGAATTCTATCTTTATTTTTTATCCATCTTTTAACAAGGCCTTCATATTCTCCATGATTAGAGAACTTACCATCACCTATTCCATCCATTTTGAATCTTTTAATAAGAAAGTTAACTAATTTCCCTCTCCTATCTATTTGATTACCTACATGATGTGGTTGATTCATGTCAGCTAAAAAATGACAAGCATAACACAGTGCTTCCATAGCTTTTTTTCTTTTGCCTTGTCTTTTATATTTCAAAGCTTTTTTAGCATTATACTTAAATCTAGTCATTGCAGTAAATCTTTTATGTCCTAAATAATTAGCTTTTGTTTCATAATTGTAAAAATGATCTGCAAATAAGTAAAAAGTTGATACAAAGCTTCTATCTGGCATTTTCGAATATGATGGTCTTAATCTTTTTATACTTTTACTTATATCATCATGAAACTCTACTAAATCTATATACCAATTTATATTCTTCTCAAATTTCGAACTTTTTAAATATTCTTTATTATCAGTTAATGCTATATGATACGCTTGGTACATCAAAACATCATGTGTCTCAGCCCTTTTTAGCGATTCTAGCAAAATTTCTTCTATCAATTCGTCTGATTTATGCTTATGTTTTTTACTTCTATGAACAAACATATTATTTATATTGATTTTAGTTTTCTCAATGTCGATCATAAAAATTCCTCCTAGTTTCAACTTCATTATAACACTTTTTGACACACGGAATATAAAAACTTGCATATTTCATTAATATTTAAATAATTTTAACTTTCTTATAATACTTTTGCTACATTATATATCTGATAATTCAACCTTTATAATCTGCTTATAATGCTCTTCTCTTTTTGATAAATCAACTACATTTTCTCCAATTTTAAATTTTTTTAAGAAAATTTTAAAACATGTACCCTTAGTTACTTTTTCTAAAGTTAACTTTCCTCCATGTAATTCAATAAAAGCTTTTGCAACAGTAAGTCCTATTCCACTACCTTCACTATTTCTAGTACTAGACATATCTCCTTGTATAAATTTTTCAAAAATATACTTTTTCTTATTTTCAGAAATTCCGTCACCATTATCCTTTGCATAGATTGCAACGCCATCTTCATTTTCATCTACATATATTAGTAGAGTTTTTTTACTACCCGCAAATTTTATAGCATTAGAAATTAAATTTAAAATAACTTTCTCAAACATATCTATATCAATAGCCATAATTAATTCTTCTGTATTAGTATCAAAAACTATTTCTAAATCTTTCTTTATCTCTGATTGTTCAACACTCGCAATTATATCTTCTATTATCATTATAATATCAGCATTTATAAGATTACATTTTATATGTGCTGATTCAAATTCAGCAATTGTAATAAAGTTATTAACAATTCTAGTAAGCCTATTTACGTTTTTCTCCATATAATTAGTATGTTTTAATGATTTTTCTAAACTTAAGTCTCCATTTTCTAAAAAATTCTTTTGTGTAGAAATCGCACTTTGTATAACATTTATAGGAGTCTTAAATTCATGAGATAAATTTGCAAAAAGTTGAAGCTTAATTCCTTTTGAATTTTTAATAGCTGTAAGTGCTCTCTCATTTTCAGCTGCTATTTTCTTAAATTTTTCCATCTTTAATTTATCTGTAATATTTTTTCCAACAATAGCAATGCCTTCAAATTTTCCATTTCTAAATATAGGCTTTTTAACTACATCAAAAGTACATTTTTCATTTTTGACATAAAAGTCCTCTTTAATTCGAATTTCTTTTTTTAATTTTCTAACTTCATCATCACTCTTTTGGCACTGTAATATTTCAGATGTTCTTTGAGGATTATTTTTTATAAAATCATCATTATTACATCCTATAATTTCTCCACAGCCCTCAAAAATTTCTTTAAAATCACTATTGCATTCTAAAATCTTCCCCTCACTATCCTTAAAACATAAAATACCATCAAAAGTATCTATAATACATTTGATATTATCGTATTTATTCTTTAATTGCATATTTTTAATTAGCATTATTACAATAATACTTATTAATATTGCTATGCCAAGATAAATAAACAATCAAATTCCTCCTCTCACAACATCTTATAACACATTATAAACCTTTTATGGTTTTTTTTCTATATTTTGTAACTTTTTTACATAATATTAAATAATACGAGATATTCCACCTCCAAATTAATACAAATTTCCTCCTTTCTTCTCCTAGTATTTTAGTTAAATAATAAATGCATACTAATATCAAATAATATTAAAACAGGAGGCTACTATGGCAAAAAATAAAAACGTAAAAAAACCTAAACAAAGCAAACACAAAAAAGTAGAATCAGAAGAAGAGTAAAATTTTCTAAAAACAAACAAAAAGTTCAATGTTTTATTGAACTTTTTTCCTTTTAAAGGTATATTTTTTATACAAATTATAGGTTACAAAAAAAAAATTTTATCAATTCAATTTTTTGTAAACTACGAACTATTTTTTATATATTTTATTTTTAATTCGTATTTTTAGCTTTTTTAGATATATTTTCTCCAAATTTATACAACATCTTTCTTTTCCTGCTACGAATTTTTATTTTCTTCATTTTTAATGATTTTGTCACCATTTCGTCATTTTATATGATAGCAACTGTACAAACAAATAATTTTTATGTTATAATGGTGAAACAACGAGGAGATTAAGTTAAAAATTAGGCATCTGGATTCAAAAAAAGGAAGGAGTACAGTGTTATGAAACAAAAAATTCTGTCTTTATCTCTAGCTACGATGCTAGTAGGGGGTGTAGGTGTACAAGCTTATGCGACACCTTCAGATCAAGTATCAAATGAAGCAGCACAGAATAAGGCGAAATATACAGAATTAAGTAATCAAATTATTACGCTTAATTCTCAAGTTTCTAGTTTGAATACTCAAATAGAAAACTTGCAAAAAATAACAAATGACAATGACCTTAAAATGAAAGATATAAACAATCAAATCGCTGTGACTAACAAGGAAATTAGTGCAGTAAAAAATGAAATAGAACAAAAGCAACAAAAATTAGGTGTTAGAATGAGTGCGATGTATAAGAGTCAACTCAATTTCAATCCCGTAGTATTTTTATTAACATCTAATAATTTTGGAGAATTTCTATCAAGATTGAATGCATTTAGTAGAATAATATCTTTAGATAATAATTTAATTGATTCTTTACGTGAAAGTAAACAAGCCTTAGATAATGATATGGCTTCTTTAAATCAAAAGGAAAATGATTTAAAAACACTACAAGAATCTACTAATAAAAATATAAATGAATTAAATCAGAAAAAACAAGAACAAGAAGCATCTATAGCAAAATTAAACTCTCAAAAAGATCAAGTATTAGGCACAATAGAAGCCAATGAAAACGAGTTAATCTCATATTCTGTTAATATAATTAACTCAGCTAATCCATCGTTGACTCAATTAGAGGAAGCCAAAACTAACTTAACTAACTTATTACCTCAACTTAGTATCGAGAGTGTTAAAGCTAAGGCTAACCAAGCTATACAAAATGCTAATGGTTCTATTAATGCAATAAAAAAACAACAAGAAGCTGAAAAACAAGCACAGCAAGAAGCTGCTGCACAGGCTAATAAAGAAAATACAAATTCTAATAATAGCTCTAGCAGTAATACTAATAATTCTACATCTAATAATAATAATAATAATAATAACAGTTCTAGCAGTTCTAATAGTTCGTCAGAATCTAATAGTTCAAACCCAACTGTTAATTATAAAAAGGTGTTAAATGTAGAAGCTACTGCTTATACAGGGGGTACCTTAACAGCTATGGGATTAAAGCCTGTTAGAGATCCTAACGGAATTAGTACAATCGCTGTTGATCCAACAGTTATACCACTTGGTTCAAAAGTATACATACCTGGATACGGCTATGCAATAGCATCAGATACAGGTGGAGCTATTAAAGGAAACATAATAGATCTTTACTTAAATTCTGAACAAGCATGTAATAACTGGGGAAGAAGAAATATTACTATTTATATTGTTGCTTATCCTGGACAGTGGTAATAAAATTGGACAACCCTATTATATCGATTAATTTTAAAAATAAAAGTGTAAGATGATATTCATCTTACACTTTTTCATTATTTCCTAGTATTTAATCTTTAATATGCTACTTTTCGTTTTATTTTTTTTCCTATTCTTTTTGTTATATTTAAAGTTAAATCACCAAGACTATTTCTTAAACTAGCCTGTTTTGATCTATTACAATGCTTACACATAGCTTGTAAATTATATAGTTTATCTGATCCACCATACCGTTTTGGAATAATATGATCAACATCTATATCCTTCTTTCTAAATTTTTTTTTACACCTAACACACTTATACCATCCATAATTAGAATTGGTATCTCCAAAAAAATTCTGTCTATATCCCACAGTTGCGTCCTACTACTCAATATATCAATAAAATTATATTAAATAGAATTCCTTTCTATATTATTTACTTTTTAATAATAAAAAGATAAGGATATGTTACAATACTAAACATTATTATTGCAACATATCCTCCTTATAGTATTAATCTATTTTATAAGTTTCAACCGTTATAAATTTATCATTTTTAACTTTACCTGTATTATTTATTTTTTTATCTTTTACAGCTTCTTTCACATCTCTAGCTATATCAATACCTTTATCTAAAGCTTTATCTGCAATATGCCCTAAAGAATCTCCTATTTTATCGCTATATTTTTCTGCGTTACTAGCTATTTTTGAACTTATTTTTTCTGCTTTATGAGCTATATCATCCTTTCCATTTTTCATTGCTACAGATGACACAAGCTTTCCAGCTCCTTTTGCTCCGAGTTCAGTAGCTTTTCCTAATATATCGGATGATATCTTTATTCCTTTTCCTAATTTACCCATACAAACTACCTCCAATATCAATGTACTATCCAAATGCAAATGCATTTTCATAAATTTCATGATTATATATATTATATCAAATTTTCAATACATTTGTACTATTAGTTTTTACATCTATTTAGTTCTATCTGTAAAACCACATTTTTTACATAAATCTTCAACAGCTTTTCCACAAGAAAAACCGTCATATATAGCTTTCGCTCTAGAGCTATTTATTATTTCATCTAATCCACTTTCAAAAATATTTCCAAGTGGAATATTTCCCTCACTATCTATACAACATGGTACTACAGTACCATCAAGTAAAATGCCTAGTTGTGTTCTAAGTCCATAGCAAAAAGTTCTTTCATTTGCTGGAATCCCCCCCATAACTGGCCATTTAAATTTTTCTGCAGTCATAATATAAACTCTGTCTTTTACTTTTACGTTAGTTTTCTCTTTAAAATATTCTTCTAAAGAAAATGTTATCCCAAACTCTTCTTCTAGTATCCCTAAAATTTTCTCATTCAACTTATTTTTAGCTTCATATGGTGAATCTAAATTCCATAGTCTTAACGCACAAATAGTATCTGACTTTTCGTTTGCTTCCTTCACAAAAGTAATAACATCGTATATATATGATTCAAAGTCCACTTCTTGATTTGCTTCAAAGCTATGTAATGATATATTTACTTGCCTAACAGCATTAGTTTCTATGATAGCCTTTCCATTCTCTCCTAATAATGTACCATTAGTAGTTATATTAATTTTAAACCCTTTTTGTTTTGCAGCTAATATAAACTCCTCTAAGTTTTTATTTAGTAAAGGTTCTCCCATAAGATGTAAATATATATAATCTGTATAGGGTCTTATTTTCTCTAAAATTATATCAAACTGTTCTTTTTTCATAAATCCAAGTTTCCTACTTGTTTTGGGGCAAAAATCACAGCTTAAATTACAAATATTAGTTGTCTCTATGTAAATTTTTTTAAATCTTGGCATTATTTTTTCCTCTCTTGTCTAAATAAAATATCTATCATATTTATACTTCATTTTATCTATTATGTAAACTTATTGCTAATGAAACACTTTCGACATTTTTATAAAATATACTTTGTTATACTATATAATGAAAATATATAAGTATCGGAAGGGGTTTTATCATTGAGTACAACTCAAACAATTGTACGTAATATAATCTATATAACTAGCGTTAGTATAGCTTTTTGTCTAGTAAATATATTCTTTAAGAGCATTGCTTTTTTTAATATTTTTCATCCTTTCATTTTTAAAATTCTTAATAATTTAGCTATATTTCCTTTACTTGTTTTAGCTATAATTGTCGAAAGGGCTTACAATCGCGTACATAAATCTAATAAATTATCTAAAACATCAATAATTATTCCTTTTATTATAATTGTTTTATTAACTATGTATATAAATCAGGAAATTTTAAATTATTCTATGTTATAAACAAAAGAGTGCTTAAAGTTATCTATACTTTAAACACTCTTTTTTGTTGAAATAATTTTTTATTCTTCTATTATTTCTTCACTTTCAACTTCAACTTCATCTTCATTCATTTTAGCAATGAATTGAGATAAATCACTAGATGTACTTTTTGCAAATTCTAAGAATAAATCCTCATCTATCTCTTTAAAAGCTCTAGTATTAACTAATACTAAATCATACATTCTTAAATTAACATCTGTCTTTCCAACTACCTTCACCATGTCTATGCTTTTTAATGCTTCTAAAACGCCAGCACACTCTTTTTTGTCATTGATGATTGCATTATTAGATTTTGGAAGTTTTGACTTAGAGTCTAAAGTCACTAATTTATAAAACTCTCCATATTCATCATATAACTCTATAGCTATGTTTTCAGTCTCTAAATATCTTTCCATTACCCCTGTTAGGTGTAATCCATCAAAAGAAACCTTTTTATTAAATACTCTTAGATTAGCCATAATTATACCTCTTTTCCTCGAAAAATTACTATACAAAATTATATAGTGTTATTTTTATCAACATAATAATTATAAGTTAATATGCCGAGAATTTAAACCTTATTTTAAAATAAATGCTTAAAAACATGTAATTTTTTATTAAAATCTATTTAAAAACAGAAACATACGTATTAGATAACCTTCCATGTGTTATTCTATAAGCTGTTCCTTCTGTAAATCTCACTTTGTATCCGAACTTGTATTTTAATATTTTATTATTCCTAAAATCTTTGAAACATACTTCTGAATACTTGTCACTAATATTATTTGATTTATCATATTTATATTTTACCTCTGTACAAACAACAGTCCTAACAATATAAAGATTAAAGACAAAATCAATAATATTAACTATAGCTTTAATATTAACTAAAATCCCTGCTATTATAACAATTGGTATAGATAAAAATGCTATAGGTGATTTATAAATATAACTATAAAAAGCAACTCCTATTATTATAGAAATTATTATAACTAATATTAAATAAATAATACTCCCTTTAATAGGTCTTTTTTTAATCGGAATTTTAACTCTATTGTCCCTAATATCACTTTGCTTTCCCATTCTGTCCTCCCATATCAATAATATTTCTTTGATATTATAACAGAAAAAAGTTGCTATAGATTAACAATTTAAAATCATCTTACTTAATTATTATTTTTTTTACAATTGGAGCTAAAATTATTGCTACAATTATAGATGCTACTATAGGGATAAGATCTCCAACAAAATGTGCCGCTGCATATAATACACTAGGAACAAATCCGCTGACTACTTTTAAAATTACGCCTCCCATTAATGCATTAGCTATAAAGTATCCAATTAAGTTTACTATTCCTCCAGCAATAAATGCTATTATATAAATAAATTTTGATTTGTAATTTTCTATTATTATACTAGCTGTATATCCCATAAGCCCTTTAATTATAAATGTAAAAGGAATCCAAATAGCATATCCTGCTGCTAAATCGACAAATGACATCCCTATTGCTGCAACTAAAAATGTTTTTTTCCTATCTAAAAATACTGCTGCTATGAAAATCATACAATCTCCAAATTGTATCATTCCATTTTGAGTAGGTATTTTAATTATTGACCCAGCAATAAATGTAAGAGCTATCATCAATGCCGTTAAAATAAGATCTCTAGTCTTATTTTCTCTCTTGTTGTTATTATGATTCATAAATATGCCGTTACCAAAATTCTTTAAAACATATAAAGCTTTAACTTTAGTTTTGCAATATTCTTAGTTTTTTGGCAACTACCTCCTTTTACTTTTTATAATATGTCTTTGAACATTGTCTTTATAATTTTTAGCTATCTTAAAAATTTCATACTATTATAAATCTTTTCCCGTAATAGATTACTAAATTAGTACTAGTTATTTTAATCATAAAATTATAAGTAAATTCTATACTATATAATTACATCTTAATAACTATGATATATGTAAAACAGCTATTATCTTTAACTAATATGTTACTATCAGTTTTAAAATCAGACAAATGTACCCATACATTTATTAAATTTTAATAATAGTTTTTGTAGCTAATATTTCTAATATGCCACTTAATAACACACTTAATTATTGTTGCTTTTTAAACATAGTAGATAATTATAAATTATTCTAAAAAAAGGTGAGGAATATTAGATATAGTCCTCACCTTTTCATTAACCTATATAAATTAAAGATATTATTTTGTTTTCTAATTCTCTAGCTTTTCTAAATTCATCCTGTTTTACATATGCCGCCATATCTGATATTAAATCATTAGCCTCTTTTATAGTTTCCTCATCTAAATTTTCTCTAACTCTTTTATAATATTCCATAAGAGTTGCTATATCTGCATATATTTCAGAGTCTCTTGAAGGATCATACTCTTCTATGAATTCATTTTTATCTACTACTTGTGAATCTATTACTGCCTCAACATGCTTTTCTTCTTTATCAACTACAGCTTTTATCGAACTCTCATTATTAAAAACTAATTTATGTTCCACTTTAGGTACTTCCTTCTTTACTTCTACTATTTCCTTTGCTAAAGCATTTGCTTCTAAAATTGCCAATTTTGATTCTTCTTCTTCTCTAATTTTCTCTTCTCTTATTATTTTTTCCTTTCTTATACGTTCCTCTTCTTTACGTTTTTCTTCTTTACGTTTTTCTTCTTTACGTTTTTCTTCTTTACGTTTTTCTTCTTTACGTTTTTCTTCTTTACGTTTTTCTTCTTTACGTTTTTCTTCTAATGCTTTTACCATTTCTTTTTCTTTCTTTATTTTAGCAATCTCTTCTTGTCTAATCTTTTCTTCCTCTATACGTCTTTCATTTTCTTTTTTATTTTTTTCTTCTATTTCCCGAAGCTTTACAATTTCTTCATTTTCTTTTATTATATCTGTATTTGAAAAAACTTTTGTATTTTTTAGTTTATCTTTTAAAACTTCTATACTCTCATTACTTAATCCACTTCTCGATATGTTGCTACTAAGCTTATTATTATTACTAATAACATTAGCAACTAAATCTAATGTTCCATCTATATTACATGTTAAATTCAATTCTATAAATTCATTTCCTTTTTTTGATTTTGGTATTCCATCAAGCTCTAAAGTACTTATCTTATTATTCTCTTTTGCAATTTTACTTTGCCCTTCAAGAACCCTAATTTCTGCAATTTCTTGATTATCTTCTATTGTTTTATATTTCTTCTTTTTATAAACTGGCAAAATTTCTCCTTTTTGCAAAATAAAATCTGTCTTTCCCCCTAAAATTTCTATTCCTATATTATTGTTACTTATCTCTGTAACTAAATTTTTAGTTTCATCTAATCTTGAACTTAAAATACACCCTTTAGCTACAAGCTCCTCCGGATTTATTCCTTTTACTATTTTCCCTTTAAATTTTTCATTTATTTTCCTATTAATTAAAGGTATTCTAGTAGACCCTCCAACTAAAATAACTTTATCTATATCCTCTATCTTTAAATTTTTCTCCGTTAAAAGACTTACCATAACATCCATAGTTGAATCAACAAAATCTTCTACTAAATATTCAAAATCATCTCTACTCAAATCCAAATTTAAATCTAAATAATTGCCACTTTCATCTATAGCTATGTTAGGTATAACAATATTAGCTTCTGTCTGAAATGACAAATCTTTCTTTGCCTCTTCGATTACTTCATCTATTTGTGTTAAAAGCCTCTTATTTTCTTTATCTATAGAAGTTCCTAAAGAACTTTCAAACAAGCTTATAATAGCCTCAAAAAGGATATTATTAATATTAACTCCCCCACAATTTCCTTTACCTTTACTAGCTAATACATTTATTTTACGATTTTTCACCTCTAACAAACTTACATCAAAAGTTCCTCCCCCAAGGTCATATACTAAAACTTTATTATTTTCTAAATTATCAAATCCATATGCTATAGCTGCTGCTGTAGGCTCATTTATAATATCAATCTTATTAAATCCTGCAATCTTCAAAGCATCTCTTGTTGCTTTTCTCTGATTTGAAGTAAAATTGGCTGGTACTGCTACTATTACCTCTGTAACTTTTTCATTTAAATTAAATTCTGCTATTTCTTTTAATCTTTTAGCAATCACCCCAGAGATATATTCTGGTGTAAACTCTTTATTATCTAGTTTAATCTTAGTATCTTCACCCATAAGATTTTTTATATTTTTCACAGTTAGCTCAGGTTTTAAAAGTAATTTCTTTTTTGCTATATTGCCAACTCTAAACTCTTCATTTTCATATAATACTATAGAAGGTAAAATGTTACTATCACCTTCTTGTGTATTTTTTATAAGATAAGCCTCACCATTTTTAATATAAGAAATTTCAGATGTACTTGTCCCCAAATCCATTCCAAGTTTCACCATTTTTCCCCCTTAAATAAATTTTATATTTATACTTATTAAAATTTATTTATCATTATTCATATTTTAATTTCAAAACATACTCTTTAGCATCATTTTTTCTAGTTTATAAAAATATATTTAATAACATAAATAATTAAAATAGGAGATTAATAATGGCATTAATTAAGCAGTGTTCTAACTGTTCTCAAAAAGGTATGTTTTTAAAATTATTTGATGGCTTATGTCCAAAGTGTCATCAACTAATCAAATCACTTGAAAGCTCTTATACTAATATATTAACTGATTTAATGACAGCTCCAAGCACTAAATCAAATGACATTGAAAAAAAGCTAGAGCGTCTTATCCTAGAAGTAGAAAAGCTCAACATTTCTCACTCAACAATTAATTTAAATAATTGTAATAATTTATTATTAAAAATCAAAAAAAGTACTAATAGCATAGAGACCACCCAATTTGTCGATATTCAAAAGTCTGACATAAACAAAAAACATTTAAGTTTTAATATTGTAAAAAAGGAAAAAGAAAATGAATTAAAAAGTCTTGATCTATTAGACGAGAAAAAATCAAATGAAATATTATCTCTAAAGCCAACTATATCACAAGAGAAAAAAATTTTATTTAACAATATCGACTGCTCTATTCCTTTAATAAAAATTAAAAACTTACTTGAACCAATTGAAGATATCGACACTAGTACATTAAATTTAGTTTTAGACACTACTCCTAAAAAAGAACTTTCTCTAAAACTAAACATTTCTAATAAAAATAATAATATATTATCTTCATTATCAGATATCAAGGTTAATACAAAAGAAAATCTTGAAATAAAATTAAACAATAAACTCCCAAATAAAGTTATTCCTCAAACTTCTCTAAAGGATAACTTCGAACTTAATAATCTTAAGAAGAAAGCTGAAATTCTTATAGAAAAAATTGATAGTAGCAAAATTTCTTTAAACTCATTAGCTGAAAATTACTTCAATCTTAAAAATAATTTAGCACCTAAATTAATTACTAATAACATTACTTTAACTAATGAAATAAACTTAGAATCTAAATTAGAAGAATTTAAAAATACCCTATGCATTAGAACAAAAAAAACAGACACTGAACTTTTTGACTTTTTCAATTATATATCTATATTTGTCCAAACTACAGGTACTAATCCAATCAATAGTGATATTATAGAAATCGCTGCAACTAAAATAAGTTATGGAAAAATAGTTGATGAATTTTACTCTTTAGTTAATCCTGTTAAAACTATTAAAATTTCAGTTTCTCAAACTACAGGGATACTAAATTCTGATGTTGAAAAAGCTCCAACTATTGATCTTCTTTTACCGGATTTAATGAAATTTATAGGTGACTACAAACTAATATCATATAACCCCAAACCTACTGATTTATTTTTAAATACTACATTAAAACATTTAAATATGCCGCTTTTAAAAGAAGCAACTCTCTCTGTTGTTAATATTTATAGGATACGTTATAAAAATTATCATGGATTTGCTTCTCCGGTTTTTGATATAACAAGCGCCTGCAAAGACTTATTGAATGATTCCGAACTAAACTATATAAATGAATTTAATTCTATTTCATTAAGTAATTCACATGCTATTTATAAGCTTTTTGAAATTTTAAAATATAAATACAAATAACATTTTTAGTAAATTAAAATATTTTTTAATTTATATTTCAAAGGAGGTTATATAAAATGCCTATACAAGCTGGAGATTTTCGACTTTCTGCAAGTTTTCTTTCCTCATCTGCTTATATTGAGGCTGTTATCGGAAAAACAATTCAATTAACCATAAAACTTAGTAATTACTCTAGTACCGACTCTTTATATAATGTTGGGCTTACCTTAAACTTACCAGATGGTGTTTCATTTGTTAGCTCATCACTTACACCCACTACAAACATCATCGATGCATCCTTTAAAAATACAGTTCAATTTATAAATATCAAAGATTTATATGCAAATGAAATAAATTATTCTGTTACTGTAACGTTAAGAGCCGATGCATTTTATAGGTCTAATCCAACATTAGCTGTACCTTTTTATTCTGTAATATCTGGTATTTCATTTTCAGCACGCGCTGATACTAAACCAAGAGGAAACTTTGATAGCGGTAATTTAGAAGTAACTGCTAGTTATTCTAATAGCTTTAAAACAACAAAATACTCAATCTATTTAATAGGTCCAGCTAAAATGACAAAAGGTGCTGGTGAAACCTTTGGTCTTCCATCATCTGCTACAAGCATCTTTAGTTATGATTTAAAAATTGAAAATAATACTCGTGAAAATTCTATAGTAAATCTTAATGTAGACTTAGCTGACGGTATAAGATTTATTGGAAATATAAACTTTTTAGGAGTAGATGCTGCAACATTTACTGGTCCTGATATGCTCTACCCTAGTATAGGCGGTAATAACTATACAAGTTTATCTTTTAATTCTCTTACTCTGTCAGCTAATTCATCAAATGAAATAACTTTCGATGCAGCTATTTGGAACAATTTAACTTTTAATGGAGTAGAAAATTCAGGCTCTCAAATAATGCATAATCAACTTCTAACTTCAAGTGCTACTATTTCAGATACTTCTTATAATTTTACTGCTTTTGCTGATACATTAGCCTTATCATTTTGGTTTGAGCAAATTTTACTTAATTCTAATACTGATTGGTATGTTACTAATGACTTCACTATAAATTTTATTGTTACAGCATATGAAGGAATTAATAATTTATACTTTAGAGATGGTTTAGATGATGGTTTAGAATTTATCAATTCTACTGTCACACCTAACTCTGTTACGTTAAATACAGATGGGACAACTGAATTAATTTGGAATGTCGGAAATTTAGCATCTAATAGTAATGGAACTTTGTCGTTTACAACAGAAACTAAAACTACCTATATAACCAGCATTCCGGTTTACTCTAGTGATATATTAGAAAGTAACCTAACAGCTAACTTTATTAACGCTGATTTAAGTGAAACTTCTAGTGATTTAATAACCAAATCTTTAAGTATAGATATTCCTTCTATAAGTAAAGAAATAGTTTCTTATCATTACGCAGATATGAGTGTAAAACCATTTAATTATGCTACAGTTAGTGACTTCATTAGATTTAAAATAACTTATGATAACTCTAATATTTTAGCACCCCAAAAAAATGTACAACTATTTGAATATCCTCCATATAATATGGCTATAACAAACGTTCCATCATATAACACTAATGGCGATTTTCCTATAAATTCAACACCACAAATTATTCCTGATAATGGTTTTATGTTTAATTTTGGAAATATAGAGACAGGTTCATTTGAAATTATTTTTGACCTTGAAGTTACAGATATAACAAATGAGAGTTTTTTAAATAACTTAGCTAAAATAACAATAGAAAATTCTGATAATCTAGTACAGAGTATTAGAGATATTGTCCCTATAAACTTTTCAACTCCAAATCTTGCACTTGAGCAAAGTATAACAGGTCCAAACTGTATAAATGCTTCTTCAGAAATAATTTATACACTTAAAATAAACAACACTTTAAATAATCCTACAGATGCTTTTAATCTTAACTTACAAACTACAATCCCGAGTATATTTACTATAAACAATATTCAAATACTTAGTAACGCTACTTATCAAGCACCTTTAATTACCAATAACATAATTGACTTATTTATTAATAAACTTCCATCTACAGAAACATTAGATGTAATAATTACGCTAAATACTAATACTGAACCTACTTCATATCAAAATTATTATATTAATTCGAGCATGACAAGAGGAACTTCACAAGAAAGTATAGATTCGTACTTGTATCAAGGTAGCAATCTAACTATTTCACAAACACTTACAGGTTGTTCCCCTTTACTAGTAAGTTCCTATTCAAATGTTACACCTAGGATAGATGAAATATTCTCAACTCAAATTGATATTAATATTCCTATAGGGCTTTCACTATATAACACAAATGTTTCAATAGAACTTAACTCGATATCTAACCAATATTTAAGTAATATTAAACTTAATGGTTTAACACCTTCATATGTATATAATAACAATTTATTGACTATTTCCCTTCCTCAAAATATCTATACTACAACAGAGGAAGCTAATTTTCAAATTACATTTGATGATGCACTAACACAATTAACTAATCCATCTTTTACTAGTGAAACCTTTACTAAAAATATAACTTTAAATTGGACTACTTCTGACTCTTTATCAGCACTTTCTATAACTACTTTAAATACACTTGATGTTAGTATACCTAAACTTACAATAGAAAAACTACAAAGAAATCATACAAAAAATATTGGATTTACACAAAATAATATTCAAGCTAGCTTATCCGATACAATACTATATAAATTTGTAATAACTAATATAGGAGAAAATACAGCGTACAATCTAAAATTAACAGACTTATTAGATTCTAATCTTTTGTTTATTGCCTCTCATAGTGGAACTGGCACTTATGATTATAATACAAACACTTTAACGCTTAATCATATAGAACTTCAAAAAAACTATTATATTGAACTACTTATTGAATGTAAGGTAATTGATGATACTAATAGCCTAATTGCAGCTAATAACGCTAATTTAGAATATAAAACACTTTCTACTAGTACTAGTTTTTATTCTAATATACAAAGCAACACAGTGAATATATTAAATCCTATTCTTACACTAACAAAATTACAACGTAATAAAACTCTTAATACTGTTTTTACTACAAATTCTGTAACTGCTGTTACAACACAAGAAATACAATATAAAATAACTATAACAAATAATTCAACCACAACGCTTACTAATGTGCAAATTAATGATTTTTTTCCATCATCACTTAGCTTTATAACCTTAGATTCTAATAATATAAGTCTTTCTTTAACTTCTAATCAACTAATAGGAACTATTTTAAACATTTTACCTAACGAAACTATTGAAGTTCTGTATACAACTAAATTAGATACTGCTTCATTAAATAATTATCCCTCTTTTACAACATTGACATACTCAACTCCTGATAATGCGAATAATTTGATATTACCATCTAATATTCTGTATACAAAGCTTTCAGGGCTTAGTAAAGGTTTTATTATATATTGATCTGTTAAATAACATATCAGTATATAACTTCCCAAGTAAATAAAAAAGATTATATGAGGCTCTCACTCCAAACGCTATGCGTTAAATGGTGAGGAAATTCACAAATAACCTAATAAAAAGTGGTACTTAAAAGCACCACTTTTTATTAAATCTACTCTTATAAATAAACATTTCTAACCGTCTTTTTTGCCTATTAATAATCTTTATATTTAAAATAAACTTTCCTTTAAACACAGGATATAATAACTAAAAGCTAATCATCAAAAAAACAATCAAATTTAAAATTAAATATCAACTTTATTATTTTTATTATTTAAATTTCAAAAAATTTTTCAATATCTTTTTTTCTGCACTTAGGATTATGCATCATAAATATATGCTCTAAACTTTCCCTAGCAAGATTTATATATTTTATATTAACCTTTTTTCTCTCTATAGAACCACATATTATATATCTCCAAAAATTCCCTTCCAAAAACGCATAATTCATATAAATCTGTTTTTCAATATCATCAACCAAAGCTGATTTTATAAAATTCAAACTCTTATCATTAATACTTTTAATCAATTCTTTAATATGTTTTTTATAACATATATTTTCTCCTAATAAACAATTTTCAGAAATTGCATTAAGTAACTCTTTAATATTTTCTAATTCTTTCTTATCTTTTTGATTAAATAAAATTAAATTCAAATCATCTATACATGCCTTTTCTTTCATACATATTATATTATTTATAACTTTTATATAATCTAAACACTCAAAAGGTGCCACTACTTTATAAGTTATAATATTGTTTATATTATCATTTGTAAAAAGTTCATATATAAC
>JBOFRC010000294.1:0-1121 GCA_051650825.1 Sarcina sp.
CTGACATGAAGTAACACACCTTTAAAGTGCGAGAGCAATGTGGGCACTGCAAGGCTGTTTAAAAACTAATGGAGTTTCCTGAAGGGACCAGCTCGAAGGTAGCGAACACAGGCTTAAGATTTTCTTACTCATACTCCACTGTGGCACACAGGCAGCGCTAACTATCAAGGGATTTGATTTTCGGTTTGAAGAGCAAGATGAAGTTTTTTCTTCTGATGATTTTCTACTTGATCAGTTCCCCTGTAGCTGTAAGTACAAACAAAAATAATACTTATTGCTATTGTTTTTATGACTTATAAATGAGTTTCAGCTAATATGAAAAACAAACCAGCATTTTTTTAATGTCTTTTGCAGAATTGCCATCATGATCGTAGCAGTGAGTCTGACAGTGATGAGGTAAGACTGAATTCTCATCACTATAGCAGTGAGTCTGACAGTGATGAGGTAAGAATTAAATCAACCCTAGCATTTATCAACTATAATAAGAGTAAAGCAAAACAACTTTGATTTTAAAAAGTATTTATTGTGTTTATTTTGTCTTGTTGCAGAGAGGCAATTGGTACCCGGGCTTTCGGCCCAAGCCTATTCCTCCCTGGCCTTCCTTCCCTTTCTGGCCTCTGTTTCCTGGTCTGTGGCCGAAGCCACCACCCGTTCCTGCCCCTCCTCCACCGCCACCTCCACCTCCAGCACCAAAACCAAACCCAAACCCAACCCCAACCACAACCCCAACCCCAAAACCAAACCCAACCACAACCCCAAAACCAACCCCAACCCAGACCACAGCTGTTCGAACCCCGCGAGGAGACAACAGATGAACTGTGCTGATCTGAGAGCAGGAATGGCAGATTGAATTACTTTACTTTCATTCTCCAACAACTGCTCAGTGATAAGGAAATGTATGCAGTGTGGGTTTTTTGCACTTATATATGTTGGTAGTATTTTTTCATGTTGAAGTCATGTTTGAACCAGATTGACTTTTACAACTTGACTATAGCTAACATAACACATTGAATTTCAGTGATAAATAACACTAGTAGCAGTAAAAACACTAACCTGCTGGAATACAATAATAACTCCTTACAAGTGGTGAGAAATTACCTGATCTCTACAGTATCCCAGAC
>JBOFRC010000295.1:0-1049 GCA_051650825.1 Sarcina sp.
ACTTGAACTGAGCTCTATTAGTTTTGTTCTGTAAACAAAGGAGAGCCATGGACCTCAGTCTCCCAGAATCCTTGGAGGTGTGAACTCCTCCACCACCACTGTGGTTTAGGTTAGTTAATGTTACTTTAGCAACAAGTAAAGCTATCTGTCCATCAGAGGGCACTTTATCATGTATTGTCTACCACAGGGGTATCCAAGAGGGCACCTTTGCAGACTAAGTGCTATTAAGCCCTTTGTACTTTGACGTCTTTATGACAAGTTCAAATAACAAGGGTAAAACTTTATTTCCCACCCCCCCTTTCTCACTTGCAGGCATCTGAGCTGCCAGCAGCTGTTACCACAGAGTCACAGAGAGAAACCATATGTGAATGAGAACACAGAGACATACACAACACAAGCTTCTCCAACAACACAGAGAGTATCCATCTGGTGTATGTGACAGTAGGTGCCCCAGCAAATCACAACACAGCACCGTTATATCCTATAAATAGAGAGCATCATCTGCAGTAACACCTCTTTGCTCTCCCGCACTCACTCTATCTCACTGTACAGTTTAGATTTTAGACATAAAGTGGCTTCTAATAAGGTGAAACCTGACATAAACCTTCAGTTCATAATCACCAAGATTGAAGGGGGTCAGAAAGTCAGAGCTGTAGTGACAAAGCAGTAAGAGTAAAATCAAAGCCAAGTTGAGATTTATTTGTCTTGGTCTTTTTTGTTTGTTTTTAAGGGTAGAAAGCAAAGAATTAACCTTCCAATGCATTTAAACTATATACTCAATTTCTGTAGCATCAATACGATTATTATGTTTAAGTAAGTTTTGTTTTTGTAGTACTTATAACCCTGCTTGTACTTGATACAGGGTAGAGATGGTATGATGTGATACAATATGATTTACAATTCAATACAAAATGATACCTATTAAGCCTGCACTGAAAAAAAGTTTTCTTTCTCACAGATCAAAATAAAATTTTGCTTGGATTATCATTTTATATTTATTAGTGTATTAGAACAGTTGTTGGGATTTTGAGATGATGACAGTTTCACAA
>JBOFRC010000296.1:0-6374 GCA_051650825.1 Sarcina sp.
ATGGAAAATAATTCTTAAATAATATTTATTTTACATTTAATAGTCTTAATATCTAAAATCTATATTATAATGGTTATATAAATTTAAATTGTTTAAATTAGAAGGTGGATATAAATGGAGTTGAAAATAAGAACAGTAAAAATTAGTGATTATATGGATATTAGTAGAATAAGAAAAATGCCTGGAGTTAGGGAGAATATTTTAGCAACTTATAATGAGTTACCAGAGAAAATGAGAAGTAAGATAGAAAATAAAACTCCAAATGATTTTTGGTATGTTGCAGAATATGGTGTTAAAGTAATAGGTGTAGGTATATTAAATAGACATAATAATTTAAGAAAAAGACATGTTGCATCAATTACGATCATGGTAGATAGCGACTATCAATCAAAAGGAATAGGAACTTTATTAATGAAAAAGTTAATAAGTTTAGCTGATGATTTTTTGAAATTAAAAAGATTAGAATTGCAGGTATTTATAGATAATGAAAAAGCAATTAAATTATATGAAAAATTTGGATTTATTAAAGAAGGAATACAAGAATATTCAGCTCTTAAGAATAATGTTTATACTCATGAATTAATGATGGCAAGAATAATGAACATATAAATGTAAACTATATAGAATTAGAGGTGGAAAATGATAATTAGAGAATATAAAGAAGTAGATTGTAAAGAGATAACAGAGTTATTTTATAATACTGTCCATACAATTAATTCAAAAGATTATTCAAAAGAACAGTTAAATGTTTGGGCTGTAGATGAAATAGATTTAAAAAGTTGGAATAATTCATTAAAAGAGAATTATACTTTAGTAGCTTTTAAAGATGATATTATAGTTGGATTTGGTGATATAAATAAAACAGGATATCTTGATAGGCTATATGTTCATAAAGAATATCAAGGTAGAGGTATTGCAACAGCTATTTGTAATAAGTTAGAGAAAAAAATTACTAGTTCGATAGTTACTCATGCATCTATCACGGCAAAAACATTTTTTGAAAAAAGAAATTATAAAATGATAAGACAACAACATGTTGAAAGAAAAGGAGTTATTCTTATCAATTATATTATGAAAAAATTCTAAGATATAAATCGTAGCGAATTGTTGCGATTTTTTTGCTTATGGGGATCTTCATATTTTTGTATATCTAATAAGTTTGAAGGTATATAATATAATAAATAAAGCAATAGTTTGAAATATATTGTGCATATAATTTGAAAAAATAATAGGAAAATTAGCTATCTTACAAGGTTGCTAAAAGGGAGTGTTAAGATGTTAAATATAGCTTATATAGGAAATGGAAAAAGTACAAATAGATATCATATACCTTTTGTTTTACAAAGGGATAATATAAAAATTAAAAGTATATATCAAAGAAATCCCAAAAATGAAGTGTGGGATAGAATTGAAGACGTATATTATACTTCAGATATAAAGGAAATACTAGAGGATAAAGAGATTGATCTTATAGTAATTTGTACAGGACTTGATAGTCATTTTGAATATGCAAAGCTTGTTTTAGAGCATGGTAAAAATTGCTTGGTAGAGAAACCTTTTATGGAAACAGCAAAAGAAGCAAAAGAAATATTTGAACTTGCAAAAAGCAAAGGATTAATAGTACAAGCATATCAAAATAGACGCTTTGATAGTGATTTTTTAACTGTACAAAAAATAATAGAAAGTGGAAAACTTGGAGAATTATTAGAGATTGAAATGCATTTTGATTATTATAGACCAGAAGTACCGTTAAATACAAAGGAATTTAGTAAAAATTCATCATATTTATATGGCCATGCTTGTCACACACTAGACCAAGTAATTAGTTATTTTGGTGCAGCAGATAGAGTAGTTACAGATGTCAGACAGCTTTTAGGTGATGGTAGAATGAATGATTATTTTGATTTAGATTTATATTATGGTGTCCTAAAAGTTTCAGTCAAGTCAAGTTATTTTAGGATTAAAGAAAGACCTAGTTTTGTGGTTTATGGTAATAAAGGTTGTTTTATAAAACAAACGAAGGATAGACAGGAAGAAGATTTAAAATCTTTCTATATGCCAGATAATAAGGATTTTGGAGTAGATAAAGAAGAACATTATGGAGTTTTAACATATATAAATGAGTATGATGAAAAAGTTGAGGAGAAAATTCCATCAGTAAATGGCGATTATGGTAGAGTTTATGATGATTTATATAATGCTATCGTTAATGGGGCAAAGAAAAAAATTACTGATGAAGAAACTATGATACAAATGCAAATTTTAGAAGATGCAATTAAAGATTTAAAATAAGGTTCAATTTATATTTTTATAAAAGAGAAAAGGAGATACTAAGTATATGTCTAATGAAAAAATATTTTTTACAAGTGATTTGCATATAGGTTTAGAGCATATTATTAAACTTGATAAATCGCATTTTACTGATATAGAAGAAATGGAAGAGATTATAATAGAAAATTGGAATAGAAAAGTTTCTGATAATGATATAGTTTATATATTAGGAGATTTGTTTTATAGAGAACTTTATTGGCAAGAGTATGGAAAGCCGACAGGATGTAAAGAATTTTTAAAAAAGCTAAAGGGTAGGAAAGTTTTAGTGAAAGGTAATCATGATAGATGGATTACTCAGGAGGAATTTGGAGAGTTTTTTGAGAAAATTTGTGATATAGATTATATAGTTGCTGATGGTGTAAAATGCTGTTTATTCCATTATCCATTGTTAGATTGGGAAGGAAGAGGTAAAGGTGTTTTAAACTTGTTTGGGCATATGCATAATAATCATGAGAATGATCATATAGTAGCAATTAAAAGAGGGGCGTATAATGTTGGAGTTGCTGTAAATAATTATGAGCCTGTAACATTAGCAGAGGTTATAGAAAATAATAAGATTTTATTAAAAACTAGAAACTTTAAAAACAATAGATAAGAAGGTAGAGATAGGAGAGGTAACATTTATAATGGAGATAGAAAAACGAGAACAAATTAAAATAACTATTCTTGCATCTAATATAAAGATGTTTGAATATTATGCTAATTTGAAAGATGACAGAACTGATATTAATGTTATAGTTACACATTATAAAAATCAAGTAGAAAAAGTTATTAAGGAATTTAAAGACTCAACGGAAATTTTTATAGGTCTTAGTGATACCGCAGAATATATTAGCAAAAATACTGATATACCTGTTTTAGCATTAAAACTTACAAACTATGACTTGATTAAAACTATAAATGATATAAGTGATAAGAAAGATAAACAAATAGGATTATTCATTTTTGAAGAAAGTAAATACGATTTAGATGAAATTGAAAAAATGTTTGATTTAAATAAAAAAATATTGATTTATAAATATGGCTTTAATTCTAATTTAGAAGATTTAATTTTTGATGCTACAAAAAATGGAGCAGATATAATAGTAGGCGAAGGGGTAGTAGCTGATATAGCAAAGAAAATAGGTATACCTAGTAAAGTAATTATGGCAAGTAGTGAGTCAAAAAACAATATAGTTAAAGAAGCTATAAATATTATTTTATATAAAAGAGCTGAACTTGAAAAAAATATTAAACTTAATGCTATTTTAAATTTTATAAATCAAGGTGTAATAGTTACAGATGAATCAGAAAATATAGTGCTTTGTAATTTAGAAGCAAAAAAGATTTTAAAAAAAGAAGAGGTAGATATAACTACTGAAAAAATAACCAATATTATATCTGATTGGAAACTTGCAGATGATAAAACTTTAGAACAAACAGATGGTAGCGAGTATCTACATAGGGTTAATGGAGAACTTGTAGCTACATGCACTGTGGCAATAACATCAAACGGGAAAAATATAGGCTTTGTGAGTTCTTTAGAAAAAGCATCTAAAATTGAAAAATTAGAGCAAAAAATAAGAAGACAAAATTCTAAAAAGGGGCTTGTAGCAAAATATACATTTGATGATATTATTACTAAAAATGATAAGATGGAGAAAATGAAAACCAAGGTTAAAGCTTATGCTAAAACAGACATGACAGTTCTTATAAATGGAGAGTCGGGAACAGGAAAAGAACTTGTCGCACAGAGTATACACAATCAAAGTTTAAGAGCTAATGAGCCATTTGTAGCAGTAAACTGTGCAGCGATACAAGAAAATTTACTTAAAAGTGAATTGTTTGGTTATGAAGGTGGTGCATTTACTGGGGCTAAAAAAGACGGAAAAATAGGACTTTTTGAATTAGCCCACAAAGGTACTATATTTTTAGATGAAATAAGTGAGATATCAAAAGAGGTTCAAGCTTCTTTATTGAGAGTTATACAAGAAAAAGAAGTAATGAGAGTCGGAGGGACAGAAGTCATACCTGTGGATATAAGAATAATTTGTGCTACAAATAGAAATCTAAAGAAAGCTATGTTAGAAGGTAATTTTAGAGAAGATTTATATTATAGATTGAATGTATTCTATGTTAATATACCTCCTTTAAGAGAACGATTAGAGGATATTATATTGATAGCTAGAAAATATTTAGATAGATATTCATTAACTAATGCTGAAGAAAAGAACGTAATGAAGATAATAAAAAATCTTCCATCTTGGTATAAGTGGTATGGAAATGTTAGAGAATTAGAAAATGTAATACTTAGAATTATATTTATGGTAAGGGTAGAAGATGTTGATGTTAGTAAGGTTGATTATAATTCGTTAATTGCAGAGCTAGATTATCTAGATATAGATTTATCTATTGAAATTAATGGAAGTTTAAAAGAAATTACAAGTCAAAATGAGAAAAAAGTCATAAATGCATTAATAAGTAAAGGTTATAAAACTGAAGAAATACTTGAGAAACTAAAGATTAGTAAAGCTAGTTACTTAAGAAAGAAAAACAAAAATGACACCTAAAAGTGTCATTTTTGATTTATATAAAGTCTTGTGAAAAATATTATTTGAATATTAAGAGGAAAAAAGATAAAAATATATTCAATTAAAAAATATATGTTGTGAAATGACTAGAGTAAAGGTTTACTTATGTAATGAATCATTATGAATTTATTTTGGCATGATAATTGCTTAATAAATTTTATGTGGACGTTTTGTAAAAAATAAAGGAGTGTTTTACTATGTCATTTTTAAAAGTACAACTAATACTTTTTATAATAGTATGGCTAGTGCTTACAATAGCTTTTGCAAGTGAGAGGATAAAATATATAAAAAAATTAACTGATAATCCAAAACACGAAGTACAGTTTAGTTTTAAGCAAAAGAAATTGTATCCGATAGTTATGTCTTCTATTATTATGCTTATACCATTTATATTATTAGTTGACTGATTTTAGATTTACAATAGATAGTTACATTTACAAAAGAGGAGGTAATAGTTATGAATTTTATTTCATATAACACAAGATATAATACTTTTTTAGGAGAAAATCCAAAATATTTAATAAGATTACTTCATAGAAGATTACTTCTTAAATCTTATAAAGAATTCCATGAGGAGTTACATAGGGAATTTAATGAAACTTTAAAGGGATACGATGGGCAGTATATAAACGACGATATTTTAACTAAAATAAAAGAAAAAGAAGAGGATATTTTAAAAGTTACAGACGGCACTAATATAGAAATTATTATTCCAATTTATGCAAAGCTTTCAAATGAATATATGCATAATCCAGAATTTAATATTAAGACTACAACAAAATCTCTTTTAAAAGATTATAAAAGAGTAGTAAGGCTTCCAAGGGAATTAAAAGAGTTAGATATGTTACTTGCTTAGTTAATACTACTAATTTTTGGAGTTTAAATAGTAAGTTATAATTTTATTATAGATTTTTATAGCCTAGAGAATTGTATTCTCTGGGTTTTTATATTTTAATATCATTTAATGGAAATAAGGATTTTCTTTATTATATTTTTAGTCTAGTAAAGAAAATCCTTATTTTTTATTATTGAATAGTTAGTCTTTCTATAATTTCTTTGTGAGAAGGATATAGGTCTAGTAAAGCTTTCCTTTCAAATAATTCAAAGTCTCTAAATTCAAATCCAGGTGAGACCATGCACCCAACAAGTGAAAATCCTTCATTGTTCATTGCTGAACCAAAAATATAATTTTTAGGTACAAGTACTTGAGGAGATTCCCCATTTTTTATATCAAGACCAAGTTGTTTAGTTGTTAAAATTCCATCAGGGCTTATCATATAAATAGTCAATGAATTTCCAGCATGATAGTACCACATTTCATCTGATTTAAGTCTATGAAAATTTGAGACTTCACCATCTCTTAAAAGAAAGTATATGCTAGTCCAAAGGATTCGGTTATCTTCAAATTTAGTTGTTAAATCAGTAGATGATATTGTTTCTTCTGATTCAAAACTTGGTTTATAAAATCCTCCT
>JBOFRC010000297.1:0-24860 GCA_051650825.1 Sarcina sp.
ACACCTATATAAACTAAAATATAGATATTCTTTATATAAAATTGATTCAAACGAAATTTTAACTTCTATTATATAATTAATTTCTTGAACTTTTTAGTTTAGAGAATAAAAGAGTATATTGCATAGTTTATTTAGCTCCTATTTCAAGATACTAAATTTAGATGTTCTTAATTAATATACAAATATTTTTATAATCTCAACTAATACATAAGCAAGTATTCCTGCTGCTGGAATGGTTATTACCCATGCCATCATTATTTGCTTTGCCATACCCCAATTAACTCTTTTTAAACTCTTTTCACTACCAATTCCCATTAATGAACTAGTCATAACCTGAGTTGTACTTACAGGAGCGTGCAATTTAGTAGCAACAAAAAGTACAATTGATGAACTAAGCTGTGCTACAAAACCTCCCATAGGATCTATTTTTGTAACCTTATTACCCATAGTTTTAATGATTTTTTTACCACCTATTGATGTTCCAAGTCCCATAGCAGTCGCACATAAAGCTACAACCCAAAGAGGAACATTAAAAGCTGTTAAAAATCCTCCACTTACAAGTGACATAGTTATGATACCCATAGATTTTTGTGAATCATTGGCACCATGATCTAATGCTATTAAAATACCTGATACAATTTGAAATCTTTTAAACAATTTATTCATTTTACTTGGTTTAGCTCTAGCAACAAGTTTCTTCAAAATAACAATTAATACATATCCAACAATAAATCCAATTACTGGTGATAAGAATATCCATAATACAAATTTTGAAAGTAGTGTATTCCACCCTATTGCGCTAAAACTTCCTGCTATTGCAATTCCACCACCAACTAACGCACCTATTAGAGCGCATGTTGAACTACTTGGAATTGCAGCATACCAAGTTAAAAGATCCCATGCAATAGCTGCAACTAAAACAGTTGCTATTACCCAAAGTGGCATATGTTTACTATCAACTATACCATCTCCAACAGTCTTCGCAACAGCTGTACTTGTAAATGCACCAATAAAGTTAAATACGGCACATAGCCCTATTGCAACCTTAGGTGATAATGCTCTTGTTGTTATTGAAGTTGCAACAACTGTTGCAGTATCATGAAAGCCATTTGTAAAGTCAAATACAAGGGCTAAAACAACAATAAGTATCATTAATGCAAGAGTACTATGCATGCTTCATCACAACTCCTTCGATTACATTAACGACGTCTTCGCAAGAGTCTATTGTATTTTCAAATCTTTGATAAATATCTTTCCATTTAATTATTTCAAGGGGATCTATATTTTCAGCTCTAAACATTTTTCCAACAATCTCTCTAAAGAATATATCAGCTTCATTTTCTATTCTATTTACTGCTATAACTTTTTCTTTAATCACTCTTTTTGATGATTCCTTACTCATTGTAGGAAGAATTTTCATAAGCTCAACAATTTCTTCAACAGAATTTATTAAAAATTTAATAAATACTTTAGTTTCCTCATTCGACTTAACAATATTAAACATTATAAATCTATGAACCACAGATTCGATATTATCTATAATATCATCCATTCTTTTAGTTATAAAGAATATATCTTCTCTATCTATTGGAGTTATAAAACTATCATTAAGTTGTTGTATTATAGTATGTACAACATTATCTGCCTTATGTTCTAGATCTTGTATTGTTTGTGAGTGTATATGAGGTGATTCTAATGAATCAACAAATTTGTCTAACTCCTTTGCTGCTTCTAGTATTATACTCGCTTGATTTTGAAAGTTCGTATAAAATTTGTCATCTTTTGTGATTTTAAACATATTATTCAGCTCCCTAAAATGTTGAATATTTATTAAATAAACTAGAATTTTCTAGATATTTTTCTTTTATAAATTTACTTTAACGTTATAAATCCCCATTTTCTCTAACCCAATATATTAGTTAATAAGCATTATCCTTTAAATTATAAAATTAATAATTATATAGGTTTTATTATTAAAACTAACATTTATTTTATTCTTTTTTTATATTATTTTAATTTTTTTCACAATTTAATTGTATAGTATTTAAGTCAATAAAATAGTTACAAAAAGGTAACATAATTACAAAAGCTTCAAATTACTCTTTTACTAAAAAAAGCATTAATTATTTATATATTGACTATTTTTTTATTAATTAATCATATTTTTGATATTTTTTATAAACATTTATTATTTTTTATATTACATAAAAGTTAAAAATGATTCATATTTCGCAAATAGGCCTATAAATTTATGAATTTAACAATTTAACCATAAAGTATTTTGCACATTAACTGTTATCCATATAATAATTAACTTATATTCAAATTATATAAGTACATACACCATTTTTTTTGATAACAAATATAATATGCCCTAAAACTAAATAATCACTTAAAAAAAGATACTCCTCTTGATAAACATAGTTTTTAAAACTACTTATTTCCCATGAGGAGTACCTTTTTATATTTCTTAACTTTAAGCTGCTGTTTGTTTTTTGCTAGTATCTACCATTTGATTTAAGGTAAGATTTTCAAAACTATTAACTAACATATATCTATTATCGCCAATGTTCATATAATTTATTTTCACTTGATCTCCTACATCTGTTAATGCTGCATCTTTAGATGTTTGAGTTGGTACTGAAAATATCTTATTAGAATCATCTAGTTTTAATTCATATGTGCTTGCTCCAGCATTTATAACAAGACCTATTCTTTGAACTTTACCAGTAAGCTCAATACTATTTTTATCACTACCTTGTATATCCATTCCTGTAGAATTTAGAGCTTGAAGATATGAATTAAGAGTTGCTTGTAAAGTGTCTCCAACAGCAACTATACCATAATTTTTAACATTGACCATAGCATATTGCTTAACTATTCCACTTGCGTCTAAAAGAGACATAAAATAAGTTGGTTGATCTTGAATATTTATAAGATATGGGAATGATGCTGTATATTTAAACTGCTGCACTTTTCCTTCTGCTGACTTCATTGCAGCACTTTCTGTAGCTCCAGATGTTTTGTACATAGTAGTTTGACCTGTTCTTGTATTTGTAAGCGTAAATCCTACAAGTCCTTCATCATTTCCTACTGAAGTCATACCTGTATAATAATAACATTCATCATTATTATATATAAGATTCATTCCTGTTGTAGTTTTCAATTTATCCCTTCCGCTAAAGTTAAAAATACCATGAACAAGTTCTCCCCATTTATTTAAATGACGTATAATCATAGGTTCTGGCTGTATTCTATCAACCCATTTAGGTGTATTAGCCACATTATAAATTTCAGTTTGTCCTGTTTGTGCATTTATAATTTCTGTTCCTATTACTTTTTGTTCATCAATTCCTACTCCAGCTGTATATCTTGTAACTACCCAGAAAGGCTCTCCCTTATCATTTAATTCAAATGTAAAATCTGTATGTCCTGCAAACATATCTTTAAAATAAGCATATCTTTGTATATTTTTAAACCAATAAGCTCCTTCTAAATATTTCAAATCAAGATTTTTCCCATCAATCTCTGTAACTAACTTTACATCACTTTGATTTGTTGCACTAACCATAACATACCCTGGAGTTCCACCATTAAACAACCATTTTACAAATGACAATGGTTCAAGAGGTGCAACATAATAAAGTTGTCCGTCTACACTTTGTAATACTAAATTACCTATTGTAACCTGACTTCCCAACCCTTGTATACTTCCAAGTTTTTTATCTGCAAGATTTTCTGCAAATTCTTTATTTATCGTTGGTAGTTGTTTTAAATCAATAGGCTGTATTTGATCTGAAAATTTAACTTCATTTACTGGCCCTATAAGATTCCTCTGCGCCTTCCACATTACAAGAGGGCTACAAATAACTTTGGCTAAAATACATAATAATAAAATCACAATTCCAAAAACTATGAATTTTTTTCGTCTAGAAATTATTCCAAAAACTATACATGAAAATATAATTGGTATGAAAAAGTTTATAATTCCTAATCTCACATTGAAAATAAGTGCATTGTTTATTAGAAGTGCTAGTCCATAAATTATATACACTATTATTAACATTATTATAAAAGTTTTTATACCAAAACTTTTCTTTTCTCTATTTTTAAATTTCAAAAGAAATTTAGCTATTAAATCAATATAATCCATTTGATCCTCCTTTAATTAAATTATGACTATTCATTCTAACATATAAAAATTATTTTTAAATTTAACATAAATAGTTATCTTATACTTTTCTTTAACTCAATTTATTAAATTATGTATATTTGTATAAAAATAACATTAAATTAACTATATTCATAAATTTTTTTTTATAAACAAAAAAACCTATTGAAATATAATTTCAATAGGTCTTTTTGCGCTTTTTTTAATTTTTAATAAGCAAATATTTTCAATATCATTTCATTTAGCAAATAATAAATCTTTTAATTTGCTAAATATTTTTCAATTGTCATTTTTTATTAAGATGACATTCCTATATACATTCCTATAAAATATGGTATAAGCCATATAGCCCAAACCACTATACTAAATTTATGGAATATAGCCTTAGCTCTTTCGCTACCTCTTGTAATAACTATAGTTGCCCAAATAGCATGAACAAGCATTAATCCAATTGCAAGCATTCCAGTAGCTTGATGTATCATAAGCTCTGTATGAGTTATAGTTTTGTCTGTTCCTGCTGCTGCAATTCTGCTCATAGTAAATGTACCTAATGTATCACATACAAGACCTAACCAAAATATAACTACATGTTTTTTCTTCAAGACTTTAGCTCTATTTTCTCCCCATACCCCTATAGTATAGAACACTAAAGCTGCTGTAATAAATATAATTGCCGGTATTAGTAATTTTGGCATTTTACCACCTCATCTTATGTATTTAGATATATTTTAATATAAATATCTATTTACTAATATTATTACACTTATCTGGATATAATATTAATTAAAAATAGTTAGCATACTAACATATATCTTATTGGTATTATATAACTTTAAAAGCAAAATTTCAAATACTATTTTTTTATTATATTTATTACCTGCTGTAGGTCCTCTCCAATACTTTGTAATAACTCTACTGGCACATCACTAAAAACCTCAGAAAAAATACTATTCATATCTCCTTTTATTTCTCTAGCAAACTCTTTGCCTTTTGCAGAAAACTGTATATAACTAACTCTTTTATCATTTTTATCTTTTATTCTAGTTAATATATCCATAACTTCTAATCTATCAACTATTCCTGAGCATGTTGATTTCTTTATAGCCATCTTTTCACTTAATTCTGTTAACGTTAATTTTTTTTCGTGTGCTATAAACTTTATAGCAGTTATTTGTGCTTGTGTTAACCCCTTAGTTTTAAGCCCTTCTGATATTTTTGTATTAATAATTGTATTAAATTCTTTTATACTTAGACAAATATTAAATTCATCCATCATTTTTCTTCACTCCTGTAACTAAGTTCAATTTAATATTTAAATATAGTTTCCACCTAAAAGTCATTACTTTTATATCTCTAAATAACTATAGCTTAATATTTAGATTATACTAAAAGTTCACCTCAAATAAAATCTTATTTATACAAATTGAGTCTCTATTTATATAACTTTAAAATATTCTTCCTTGTAATTATACACAAGAATAAAAATTAAAAGTGTATCAAAACCGAAAAAATTTTGATACACCTTAAAAAAATTATGCTAGTTGATCTTTTAATGAATCACAGATTTTTTCTTTTATTACAACTGTATCCACATTTAACTCTTCTTGTAATTTAGTAAAATCAAAGAACATTGATAACTTGTCCTCATTTACTCTACTAAATCCATATTTTAATACATATGCATAAGCTAAATATTGTCTTATAAGCATCATTGCTACATCATAATTATCTTCATATAAATTATTAGCTAAATCTCTTATATCAATATTTACTTCTATATTATTCATAGCATCAGCAAGAACTATTATAATTCTATTAGCTTTATTTTGAGAGAATTTAATTTTCATTTCATTATCTATTTTAACTTCTACGCTTTTATTTAAATCAAAATTTTTCCCTATACATTCATCTGGTAATTTTTTACTATCTATTCTTCTATTTATAAACTCATTAATCACTTGAATATCATCAAAAGTCATATTATGTACTAGACCTTTAATATTTTCCTCTGAAAGAAATATAGAATATATTTCTCCTTTACTTTTTAATAAAGCTACAATATCAGAAGAATTTGTTAATATGTCATAAGCTGTTGTATTTGATAATAAGATTTCTGTATCTTTATTATTTAAATCAAAAACTAATAACTCACCTTCTTCATTATATTTTAATCCATATGAATCATTTATGATAATAAAATCTTCGTTTGAGTAAGGTACTGCTTCCTCCCAAGATTTTTTTATTAAAGTATTTTTATTCATCATAACCACCCCAATTTTATAAGTCAATATTTAAATTACTCTCTATTTTTATTTGGTTATATATAAGTAAATTATATATTATAAGTATTTATTATATCAGTTTATCTGATAGTAATGTATACAAATTGTTTTCTTTTTAATGGCTTTATTAATTCTTAATATTTATAATCCATATATTTTGTATCTAATTATAATATAGATTAAACTTCTACACCAACCAATAATATTGTCCATTATTCGATCCTACAAAATCAATTTTTTGATGTGTTCTTATAACTTCTATTAACCCTCGTTTGCCAAAAATATTTAATTCATATGGTGCTATTACAACACCATCTGCTGTTATAAAACCATAATAAAAAAGTTTTTTTCCACTTGCCATAATATTGTTATTAAACACAGCAAAACCATATGCCGGTGTTCCATTTATTAAAACTATTGGCTTAATATTTTGATTATCTGATCCACCTATTCCACCTGTTTCTACAGATATCATAATATTTTCATTTCCATACGTATTCAAAAAATTTAATTTTTCTTGATTAGTCATATTAAAACTAAATAATTGATCAACTATATTTTGTGGTGGCACAACATATTTTACATTTTTATTATAATTATTGAATTGATGCCCATCATTATACCATGATAAAATATATTTTCTTAATACTCCTATATTTTCACTTTTATATTCATTAGGATACAATTTCATTTTACTTGTATTTCCAAGATAAATTTGAACGTTATTATTTTGTAAAACAACGTTATTACTTATATTAATTATATTTTGATCACTAGTTGTTGTTATAACTGTCTGAGTATTGAGTAAAATATTTTTAGATTTACTACTTAAACTATTTACATCTCTATACTTTACATTTTCTCCTATAATGAAAATTGTACCTAAAATTCCAAGTACAATTAAAATCCATAATTTTTTTCCCAAATCAACCACCTGTTAAATTTCATTTAAAATTGTTAATATATTATAAACATATAATGTTTTTTTTTTCAAACTCAACTATATTTCAACTAATGAAGTAACATCAAAAAAGTATTTGTATATTATCCTTTACTCTATTTTCGACATTTTATTTTATCAAATTAATAAAAAACATCTATTTTAATTATAATTAAGAAATTATCTATCTTATATTATAAAAAATTTTAATTTAAGCAAAAGACATGATACTAATTTTAAATTAACATTTTATTCATAAATAATAGTTCTATATCTAAATAAACCGAAAAATTATCCTTATAAAGAATTTATTAACAAAAAACTAAACTAAGACTCAAGTTTCTACTCAAACTGAATGGCTAAGTCAAAGTTATTTAAAATCGTATATTCCTAATATTCCTATTCATAAAAGACAAAGTATTAAAAATACTAACTATTAGATGAGATTATAAAGTAGAACAAAAAAAGTATATATGTCCTAGAACATATATACTAATCCAAATTCTCTTATAAAATTATATAATCTCTTTAATTTCGTTGCTTAAAAACTCTCTCTCTTCAATACTCAAATAAGGTTTCAGTTTACTATAAACTAATTCATGATACTTATTAATCCATGATTTTTCCTCACTTGTTAAAATTGAAGTATTAATACCACTTATATCAATAGGACAATATGAAAGCACTCTAAAATTTAAAAACTCCCCATCAGAAGTGTTTTTATAATTTTCAACAATCATTGTATTTTCAAGTCTTATACCATATTCTCCTTTTTTATAAACACCAGGTTCATTAGTTAACAACATTCCTTCCTCAAGAATTACATTATTACTAGAATTTATTCCTTGTGGTCCTTCATGAACAGAAAGCATAAAACCAATACCATGTCCCGTACCGCATTTGTAATCAATTCCTTCATTCCATAAAAATTCTCTAGCCTTTATATCTAAATTTTTTCCTGAAGTTCCTTTTAAAAACTTTGTTTTCATAAGATTTATGTGTCCTTTTAAAACTAAAGTAAAATTAATTTTTTCCTCTTTTGTTAACTCACCTAAAACTATCGTTCTTGTAATATCAGTAGTTCCATCTAGATACTGTGCTCCTGAATCAACTAAAAACATTCCTTCCTTTTTTAATTCATATGCACTATTTATTTCTGCTTTATAATGCATCATAGCAGCATGTTCTTTATAAGCTGCTATTGTATCAAAACTTAAACCTTTATAATACTCTCCCTCACTTCTAAATTTCTCTAATTTATCAGCAGCTGAAGCTTCTGTTATTTTTTCTTTATCTATATTTTCTTTTAACCATTTTATAAACTTTACCATAGCCACACCATCTCTAATTTGACTATTTTCTATATTTTCAACTTCTACTTTATTTTTTATAGCTTTAAAAATTGCTGTTAAATCCTCTTGTTCTTCAACAATTGCATTAATATTTATATTATTAAAAATTAAAGAATTTACTTTATTAGGATTAATTAAAACTTTGCCTTCTAAAATAGAAACATCTTGTATTATTTCATCATAATTTTTTATATTTACTCCATTTTCGGCTAAATAATCACAGACACTTTGTGATAATTTTTCATCTTTTATATAAAGTGTAATACTCCCTCTTGTTACTAATAAAAATGACATAAATACAGGAGTATTTAGAACATCATTTCCTCGTAAATTAAGAGTCCATGCTATGTCGTCAAGACTAGCTATTATATAAGAATCCACTTCTATTTCTTGCATCTTTAATAATATATCTTCAACTTTTTGCCTTATAGTTCTCCCACAAAACTTTTCATCATGTATAAAAACCCTATCACAAGGAATACTTTTTCTATTTCTCCATAGCTCTTCAAGTAAGTCTATATTATAAACTAACTTCCCATTATTTTGAGATACAATACTTTTTAATTCTTTATACATATTAGCTGAAACTGTTCTTCCATCGAAACCTATTGTTTCATTTTCTTTTACACTTTTTTTTAAAACTTTTGCCAATGTGTCATAATTATCTACACCAACTTTATAAAGCTCTATACCACTATTTTTTAATTGATGTTCAGCTTGAATAAAATATCTGCCATCAGTCCATAAAATAGCTTTATCCATAGAAATTAATAATGTCCCAGCTGAACCTGTAAATTCTGATATATATTCTCTCCCTTTATAATATTCACAAACATATTCGCTTTGATGTGCATCTGAACTAGTAATAATATAATAGTCTATATTATTCTCTTCCATTTTCCCCCTTAAACTTCTAATCTTCTGACTACCCATAATACACCTTCCTTTATATCATAAACATATTTTGTTTAATTTTACCATATTTTATATTTTTTAGATACAAAATGAAGAATAGAAAATTTGTTAATCAAAAAATTTATATTAATATTATTTATTTTCTGCATTAGAAAGAACAAAAATCTAAAAAACTAATTATCAGACAAAAATAAAATATTAACCGCTATGTTAATAGTTCTACTTTTTAAAATATCCACTATTGAATCTACAACTAAGCATTCAATAGTAAAACAAGCTTTATTATAAACCTTTTCTGTCACTATTATTAAAGAACTAAATTGCTTACTAAAATTTATTGAATGTACTGTACCACGCTTACTTGTATACTCAATTACAACAAATATTTCTCCAATAAATTTAATTCCATATCCAGTTAAATTTTCATTATAACCACTTGCTTTATACGTTTTTATTGGATAACTTTTATTTATATAACTTTCTATTTTTATATCATCTATTTGATCTGGCTCCTCTAAATATTTTGGAATATTATAAATAAAATTAAAATTACAATCCTTAAAAGACTTTTTCTCTAATGTTAATTCCTCACTACAACAATTACTTTCTCCTCTTCTAAGTTTTCCATTATCATAATATTCAAAACAACAATATACATTAATTATTGGAAATTTTACATTTTTATATAAATTCAAGTTAAACTCTATATAACAACTTTGATTATATTCTAAATTATTAATCTCAAGTTCATTCAAATTATCACAAGTTATTTTTTTACCATTTAATTTTATTTTCCCCACAATAACAAAAGCCTTACTTTTAGTTAAGTTATCAATAATTCTAATCGCAAAAATTTCAAAATTACTCTTATTTTCAATTTTCAGTAAACATTTTATATCTCCCTCTTCACAATATGAATTTTCCGCTAATAAATTAATTTCTATTTTGGGATTTTTACTCAACATTTTCCCCTCCCTTATTTTCGCATTTTTTTCATCTGTTTTATAAGAATATAAATTTTGGTAAATTTTTTTCATTATAATTTTACTTTTTTCATTTTCCTCTCTTTTTTCTAAATTAATTCTAACAATATTACTATCTATACATTTGCCATCCTCAAAAAAAACTGTTGCAAAACTTTCTATAGAATTAGCTAATTTATTTGACATATTTACTCTTACTAAAAATCGTATTACTATTGTTTCAAATGCGTTTAATCTATCTATCTTAATTCCTAATTGAGGATACAGGTCTAAATATTGCTTATTATTTATGTAACAAGAATCTAATACTAGAGTTGTTCCTGAATACAAATTATCTTGGACAATCAAATTATTAAATATATTTTCCGTATAATTTTCTATAAAAATTTTAGTCTCTATAAAATCTAGAGCTCGTGCAAAAGGTTTATCTATCCATTTTTCAATTTTAAATGATGATACTTCTAACTCTTTTTTTACAATATTTTGTTCTAAAAAATCTTGTTCTTGAAACATTTTAAAATCATCTAAAAATTTACTAGCATCAAAAATATTACTATCTTCCATATAAATTCACCTCTTAGTTTCGAGCTTGCATAACCTATATTTATCAATTCTTTATTAGAAATAAAAAAGACTACTTCAAAATATAAATATTAAATTTATATTTGAAATAGTCTTTACTTTTTTATTTTAGTTAATAAATAGTTTTAATATCTTAGTCATTCTTAAATAAGTAAGATATGAACTACTTAATACAAAATTATATTTCTTATAAACGAGTTTTCACTCTAATTGAATATTATAACTCTAAATTATCTATGAGCAGGTATTTCTTTATCTTCTATTTATATAAGAAGTAGTACAAAAACACTAGCTATTAGATAAAACTCTCATTATAACTAAATAAAACTTTAGTTTTATTCAAATCATTTTAGCATTTTATATTAGCTATAACTAAAACCATAAGTCCTAATGAGAATGTTCTACAAGTTATTAGGTCTGCATCTGTATTTTCTACTATAGCTGTTACTTCTACCTCTTGTCCTTCTATATAATCTTTTGGAAGAATTATAAAAGTACTAAAAGGTACTCTCCAATGTGCTGAATGCATAGCTTGGTCTTCGACTAATGCTGTATATTCTAATGATACATTCATCCAACCATGAATTATAAGTTTATTACCACTTAATCTTTGCCCTTCACTAGAAACTCTTTCTAAAACTTTAACAACATAACTATTAGTAATTTCCATTTCTACCGCTATATCATCAAGTTCTTCAACAGAAGGTTTTACTGATGGAATATCAAAATCTCTATCTAAACTAAGTTGTTTAAAAC
Organism: Sarcina sp.; assembly: GCA_051650825.1. GTDB lineage: Bacteria > Bacillota > Clostridia > Clostridiales > Clostridiaceae > Sarcina. The sequence continues at coordinate 11,982 of JBOFRC010000297.1, forward strand.
TTACTACACCAACTTCTACAATAGCACTAACAGTTTCTGTAACATTAGTTCCTGTAGTTCCATTACTAAGTGCATAATTAAATGTTGCAAATGCTTCATTAGTTATATATCTATTACTACTACCACTAATAACTTTTACTTTATACATAATTTCAATTTCTTCACCTGGTAATATTGAACCCACATTAACACCATCTATCAATGAAACATCATTAACTGTTGTTCCGTTAACTGTCAAACTATTCTCTATAAATTCAACACTTTGTGGTAAATTATCTTTAAACACTACATTTAAAAGTTCAACTTCGCCTGTATTAGTCAACGTAACTTTATACAATATAGTATCATCTAAAGTAACCCAATTTTTATCTGCTGTTTTAGCAATTTTAAGCTCATATTTTTCAAGAATAATTCTGTTTAAATTACTATCTACAGATTTAACCCTTTCAATTATACTGCCTTCAACCTTATACTTATAAACAGCTGTTGAAACATTGTCTATAAAATCATTAGTTTTCTTAATAACTTTAGCTTTAAACGTAATAATTTTACTCTTACCCATTGCTAAAGCTCCTATATTAACACCAGAAATAATATCTGCATTAATATCTGGGAATCCATCAATTGCTACGCTTCCTTCAACAAAATCTATATCTGACTCTAGTAAATCTTTAATTATCACATCATAAACATCAATTTCACCAATATTTTTTGCAACTAACTTATAAGTTATAACATCGCCAATAGTTACAACATCTAAATTAGATGATTTCTCTAAAGTTACATTTGGTATAACGACATCAATTACTACTTCGTTTGATATAGTTTCTTTTTCTATAGGTGGATCTATCGGATCTACAATATAACTATAATCAACTGTTGCTGTATTAACAAGCTCACTTGGTGCATTATCCAAAACTTTAACTCTGAATGTCACTGTGATAGTTTCATTTGCATTTATTGTTCCAACATTAATGCCAAGATTAGGATCTTCACTTGGTTTAGCTACACCATTTACTATTACACTTGCATTAACAAATTCCACACCATTTGCTAATACATCACTAATAATTACATTATCAATCTTATAATTTCCAGAATTAGTAACATCTATAGAATAAGTTATAATATCTTTTTCTGTAACTATATTCTTATCTGCAGACTTCACAACATCTGATGGTAAAATTTGTCCATGACGTATATTAACTATAGTTGTATTTGAACTTGCTGTTTTAGGAACTTCTGGTAAGCTAGGATCAACTACATGAGTATAATCTACCTGTGCATTATTTAATATTTGTCCATTCGTTGGAATACCAACAACCAAAGCATCAAAAGTAACTATTATAGTTTCTAAAGGTGCTATACTTGGTAATGCAAAACCAACCTCCGGATTATATCCTAAAAATGGTAGTCCATTAATTTTCACAGTATTTGCTATAAATGCATTTTCAACTTGTAAAATATCTTTGAAGAATATATTATTAGCGTCAACATTTCCATCGTTAAATATTTCTATTGTATAATTAATTACTTCATTTAAATCTTTATAATAACCATCTACGTCTTTATTAATTTTAAGTGTTGCATTATTAATTAAAGTTTCAACAGTATTAGTTGTTGAAGGTATTCCTGTTACAAAACTTCCTGTAGGACTTACTTTAAAATCAAAAGTTGTTGTTCCTATATTAGGAATAGGATTTGGAACTGGTATAACCGTACTATTTACCTTAACTTCAAACTCTATAGTAGTATTAGCCCCAGCTGCAATATTAGGAATATCTATTCCTAAAGCTGGATTCCCACCTACTATTAAATTACCATTAACATATACACTATCATTTACTAAAGTTGTTCCACTTGGAATACTATCTGTAAATATTATATTTTCTGCTGCAACATTACCAGTATTAGTTAAAACTATAGTATATTTCAAAATATCAGAAAGATCAGCAAATGTTTTATCTACAGATTTTACAGAAACTATACTAGCATTATTTACTAAAGTTTCAACTTCATTAGATAAAATTGTAGGAGCTATTATAACTGGTTTTTGTGGATCAACAAAATACTCATAATCAGTTTCATTAGTATTTAATATTGGATTAGGTGTTGGAATTGATCCATTTACTTGTACTTTAAACGAAATTACCTTAGTAACACCTGGTGCAATATTTAAAATATTTATACCTACATTTGGATCTTCTCCTAATACCGTTACACCATCAACTTTAACTGAATCCGTTACAAAAATTGTTCCATTTGGCACTGTATCCTTAAACACTATATTTATTGCATCTACATTCCCAATATTAGTTATAGTTGCTGTATAAATTATAATACCATTTATACCGACAAAATCTTTATCAACATATTTAGCTGTGACAAGGTCAGCATGTTGAACTAAAGTCTCCACTAAATTACTATCTTTATTATCTACAACAGGTACACCTAATGGATCTACTAAATATTCATAAATTACATTACCTGTATTTATAATAGGATTTATTACTGGAATAGTTGCTCCAACTAAAACTTTAAAACTTACAATAACAGGAGTTATACTAACTGTTCCAAGATTAATACCTGTAATTGGGCTAGCACCTAATGCTGGAATACCATCCACAATAACACTATTAGCTACAAAGCTTGTTCCTTGTGGTATCAAATCTGTCAAGATTACATTATCTGAATCAACATTTCCAACACTTACAATATTGAAAGTATAAGTTATCTCTTCATTAACATCAGCAAAAGTTTTATCTACAGCTTTTACTATTGCAACTTCTCCATGATTAATCTGTGTTAATACAATATTTGAAGGAGGTGTAACACTACTTACGTTAGGACTAGAAGGATCTATTTTATATTCATAAACTCCAGTAGCAAAATTTGCTAATGGATTAGGTGTTGGTATAGAATCTAAAACTCTTATTTCAAACTTAACAATAACTGTTTGACCTGATGCAATTATAGGAATATTTATTCCTGTACTAGGACTCGCGCCACCTGCTCCTACGCCATCTATTGTTACACTATCTAATACAAACTCTGTTCCTAATGGTATATTATCTGTAATCACTGTATTAAGAGCACTTACATTTCCTGTGTTAGTAACATTTAAAGTATAAGTTATGATATCTCCTAAGTCAGCATAAGCCTTATCTACAGATTTAACTATACTTACAATAGCCCTATTAATAGTAGTTGTCACTGGATTTGTATCTACAGGAGTTCCCGTAACTGGTGGATTACTCGGATCTAAAATATACTGATAATTTACAGTTGCTATATTTTCAATAGGATTTGGAACTGGGAATATATTACCAACTAATACTTCAAAAGTTATTAAAATTATTTGTCCTGGATTTATAGTTCCAATATTTATACCCGATTGTGGATCAGCAATTAAGTTCGGTACACCACCTACAATTACTGTTCCTACTACAAAACTTGTTCCATTTGGTACAAGATCAGTTACTACAACATTATTAACTGCTGTATTTCCTGTATTACCTACACCAACTGTATAAGTTATAACATCTCCTAAACTTGCAAAATCTAAATTTGTACCTTTAACTGGTGCTACTTGGATTTTTCTAACTAATGTTGTAACTTCATTTGATATTGTTGTTGGTCCATCTATAGGTGGATTAAGATTTGGATTTGTTCTAAATTTATAATCAACACTAGCATCATTAGGCATAGGATTTGGTACTGGTAAAGTGCTTTGACTTATTTGTACATCAAAAGTAACTGTAACAACTCCGTTAACTGCTACTGTTCCAAGGTTAATTCCTACTAATGGATCTTCTCCAAACTGTTGTATTCCATTAACAAATACACTATTTCCAATAAAAGTTGTTCCGTTTGGTACAAGATCTTTTAAAATTACATTCAACGCTTCTGTATTTCCTGTATTAGTAAGAACTACTGTATACTTAAGAATCTCCCCTAAAAGAGCGTATGCTTTATCTACAGCTTTAACTATATTAAAGCTAGCAAAATTACCAGCATCTATTACAAGAGTATTAACAGTATTAGTCGTAGTTGTCTTATCTACTGGAGGATTACTAGGATTAACAATATGAGAATAATCTATAGCTGCATTATTCGGCATAGGATTTAGTACTGGTAATACTCCTCCAACTACAACATCAAATGAAATTGTAACACTACCATTTGGTGCAATATCAGCAATATTTATTCCTACTAATGGATTATCTAAAACATTTGGCACTCCATCAATTTGAACTGTTCCACTAACAAAAGTTGTTCCACTTGGAACTAAGTCTGTTAATAAAACATTTGTAGCATCAACATTACCATTGTTTGTGACTATAATTTGATAAGTGAAAGTATCTCCAAGGTTAACAACATTTGCACTAGTTGTTTTTACACCTACTAATATAGCTTCATTAACTAAAGTTTGAACAACATTAGATTGACTTGGTAAAGCAGATACTAAAGGTTCTAATGGATCTACTTGATAATCATATGCGATTGTACTTTGATTTTCTATTGGATTTGGTACAGGCATACTAGCATTATTAATTGTAACTCTAAACTCAACTGGTATAGTATCTCCTGGTACAATATCTGGAATAGCAAAACCTATACTTGGATTTTGTCCTGGAGCTGCAATGCCATCTATTACAACCGAATTAGGAATAAAAGTTGTTCCTGCTGGTATTAAATCAAAGAATTGAACATTTTGTGCAAGTACATTTCCTGTATTAGAAATGTTAACTGTATATATTAAAGTATCGCTAAGCTCTGCAAATGCTAAATTAACTGCTTTTACTTGTTCTAAAATAGCTTTATTAACTAATGTTGATACTTGATTTGAAACGCTTTGAGGTGCAATAACTGGTGGATTTGCCGGATCTACTATATATTCGTAATTTGTTAGTGAAGTATTTAAAATAGGATTTGGTGTTGGTATATTCGGGTCTATTTTAACACTAAATAGTACTGTTATAGATGCTCCACTTGCTAAATTTGGAATAGAAACTCCAAGACTTGGATCTTCACCCGGTGCTGGTACCCCTCCAATAATAACAGAATTTGCAACAAATGTTGTTCCTATTGGAATAGAGTCTACAAAAACTATATTTTCAGCAGTAGTATTTCCATTATTAGTTATAACAGTTGTATAAACAATAGTTTGATTTGTAGTTGCAAATGCATCACTTACTGATTTAGCTAAACCAAGCTGTGCGTGATTTAACTCTGTAACTACAGTATTAGTATTAAATGGTGGTTTTGTTGGATAATCTATTGTCGCAAAGTTACTAGCCTGTGTTGGAATAGGAAGAGTTGAGTCAACTATAACTTCAAAAGTTATGGTTACTTGATTAGCAACTCCTATAGTTGGAATTGTAAATCCTACAACTGGATCTGCTCCAAATTGTTGTATTCCATTTAGTTTGAAACTATTTGCAATAAAGCTTGTTCCAATTGGTACATTATCTTGGAAAAGAGTATTAACAGCAGGTATATTACCAGTATTATTTATAACTACTGTATAAGTGATTATATCTCCAACATCTGCATAATTTAAATCTACAGATTTTACAGCATTCAATAATACATCTTGTACACTTGTTAATACATTATTAGAAATAGCTGCAACTGGACCTACTGGTGGATCTAATGGGTTTACAGTATATTCATATCCAACTCCATTGGTATTTGGAATAGGATTTTGAGGTGGGAATGCATTATCTATTTGAACTTCAAATGTTATAGTTACACTAGCCCCCGCCGCTATACTTCCTAAAGCTATTCCACTTGCTGGATTTGCTCCTCCATTTGGAATTCCATTAATAATAACAGTACCTAAAACAAAGGTTGTTCCCGCTGGAATAGAATCTGTAAAAATAACATTGTCTGCTGCTACATTTCCTGTATTAGTCACAACAGTTGAATAAGTGATTATATCTGTAAATGCTGCTACACTTTTATCCACCGCTTTAACAACTGTCAAATCTGCTTTATTTATTTGAGTTTGTACAGTATTTGAAACTTCTGGTATTGCTGTAACAGGAGGATTTAATGGATCAACAGTATATTGATAATTTGTTATATTTGCATTTAAAATAGGATTTGGTGTTGGTATAACATTTAAAACATCTACCTTAAATGTCACAGTTACACTAGATCCAGCTGGTATGCTAGCAATCGATATTCCACTACTAGGATTCGCTAAAGGCAAATTAATAAGGTCAATAAATACACTTCCTGGCACAAAAACTGTTCCTGTTGGAATACTATCTGTAAATAATACATTTGTCGCTGCAACACTTCCTGTGTTAGTAATAACAGTTGTATAAGTTAATCTATCTCCAGGTTGTGCATATGCTAAATCAACAGATTTAACACTAGTTAAAGTCGCATTGTTTACAACTGTGTTTACAGTATTACTTGTAATTGTTGGTTCTGTTAAACCACCATATGCATAATTTAATACTGCATTATTAGGCATAGGATTTGGTACTGGTAAAGATGTTACTGTTACTTTAAAAACTACACTCCTTGAAACTCCTGGTGCCATATCTGGTATTATGACATTAGTTGGATTATATGCTGTAGCTCCTCCATCAATTGTAAGAGAATTTGCTAAAAATGTTGTTCCATTTGGAATTGCATCAGTTAATACTATATTATTTATAGTTACATTACTATTATTAGTAAAACTTACTGTATAAGTTAAGACATCACCTATATCAGCTATGGCTTTATCTACAGATTTAGTAATTGGAATATCTAAAAATACAGTATCTGTAACAAGTCCAATAGCATTAACCATATATGCATCCCCAGTAGTAGTTATTCTAACAACAGCATCTGTTTGAGAATTAGTCATATAAGGTGATACATCAACTGTTGTTACATCCCAGCCATGTCTACCACCAAAGAAGTTAGTATTGGTAAATACATTATTATTTCTAGTTCCAAAAGTTCCAGTTGTATCTATAGTTCCATCAGATTTATTAATTTGTCCTCCGAAAAAGTTTCCAGCAGCATTATTAGGTCCTGATAAAACATTTAAACTTAATGCATTAGGTCCAAATAAAACTTGATCATTTGGAATATCTCCATCTCCCTCTTGAGCACTTAAAAATAACTTTGTATTTACAGCACCTACTGGTAAAGTTTCAAATCCTCCAATAGGAATATCTACTGCACCTGTACCTGAACTAATTCCCGCAGATCCATTATACAAATAAACGTTTTTATATGATTCTCCCGGATTAGAATAAATAACGGCTAAAGTCCAACCTGCATGGTCTGTTCTTAAAGTATAGTTACTTATATTAACTACTAATGCAGGAACTTGCTCAACGCTATAGGTACCTGCACCAGCCGCTTTAACTATAGCTGTTACATCAGCACTTCTTTCATACCAACTTGCAGTTCCAAAACCTGCTGCCACTGAATTGTATTGTTGTCCTGTTGAAGGATCTGGTGATACAGACACTCCATTAAACAATATAGGGTCATTTATAAGCCCAACAATCGAAGCACTACTTGGTGGTTCTGGATTACCAACAAAGATATAATCATACGCATATAATCCTCCCCATATTAATTCTGCTCTTTCAACTGTACTTCCTGGTGGTAATACAAGGTTTGCCTCTGAACCATTTTGCAAATAATTTAGAGTTGTTCCTACCGGAAAGGCACCTACTTGATTGGCAAGATTAAGAGAAATAAATGCTCCCATACTACCTTGTATACCCGGCTCATATAAGTTTGTATCTTGACTTAACCCTAAAGTATTACCAGTAAAAACCATATTTCCTTTTAAAGTTGTTGTATATCTTAAACTTAAAGGCATATTTTGAATTCTCCTTTCATAATCTTTCGTAATTAAAAGTTATCTTTTACTGAAAATAAACTCCAACAACTTTTTTATAATCTGATTGTTGGAGTAAACTTTTATATTATCTTGTATAAGTTGCGTAATTTGTTTTAGGTTTATTGTTACATGGATTCACTTGATAAGTGTCATCATTAAATTTCACATCATTACAACCACAACTATTTTGATAATGTCCTGAATTACAACCACAATTATTAGCATTACAAGAATTATTACACTCACAATCACTTGGGTCATAAGGTTTAACTACTGGATTGTAAGGTGGACAAGGATTATAATTTCCATTTCCATTCCCACAGCCATTAGTTGAGCAAGAATTACAGTTTCCACCTTGTGTATCTATAACAAGTTCTTGCCCTGTAACAGCCTTATTGATTATGATTTTGTAACATTCGTTATCTCCATTATCACAAACATCAAATTGATAAAAACCTTCACAATCTGAAACTGTGTGAGCTACACCTTCATAATGTTTTCTATTTCCTTGGCATACTACTCTAACAAGTTTAACTAATGTGTTTGGAATAGGTTCATTTTTACAATTCACAACTTGTCCCCAAATTCTTTTTGATTGAAATTCATCAACCCTAACATCAGCTCTAATTTCTGCGCTATTATCATTTCTTCCTACGTGTATATCTATTGAATTTCCTAAAATCCCACTTGTACTCATTATAAAATCACTCCTTTAATTTATCTTTGCAATTATTAAGAACATTATATTTACCATCGCACTTCTCAAGTCTATTAAATCTACATCAGTGCTCTCAACTTCAGCTAAAACTTCAACATAAGATCCTTCAACATAATCTGGCGGTAGTATTATAAAACTACTAAAAGGTACTTCACAATGAGCTGAATGCATTGGCTGAGTTGCCAATAAAGCTGTATATTCTATACTCATCTTTAAGCGTCCATGAACTACTAACTTAAATCCACTTAAATCTTGACCTTCATTTGAATTAGATTTTAATGTTTTTACTACATATGAGTTATCTATCACTACATCAACAACTACATCATCTATTTCTTCTATATTAGGCTTTGCTATTGGAAGAGTTATAGACTTACTAAGTCCTAATTGTTTAAAAGCAGAAATACTAACACAGATTGAAACTGATACACACTCTGTTGTCTTTGTTCCTGTCCCTTGATTGTTCATTTGATAATTATATTTAGCACATGCTTTATTTTCTATATAGCCAGAACATGTCCCTGCTATAACTTTCACTTTATAATCTACAAACAAATCCTCGCCTACAGCTATAGAACCTACGTTCAATCCATCTTCTAACTCTTTCTCAGTTGCATTAACAGGTACACCATTAACCTTCACAGAGCCTTCTACCAGTTCTACCGCAGGGCTCAATTCATCAGTTACAATTATATTTAAAAGTTCTATAGTTCCTATATTAGTTAAAATTATTCTATAATCTATGATGTCATTTAACTCTACATTTGTGGTCGTAGCTACTTTTTCTATTTTCAACTCTGCAATCTCAACAGATACGCTAACTGTATTACTAACTGCATCATCAGTTTTTTCAACAATACCATCTGTGTACGTGTATACAACTGTTGATTTATTGTCTATTGTAGCTCCTGCTTTAGATACAACTTTTGCTTTAAAAACAACATCTATAACTTTATTTAAAGCCATAGGTCCTATATCTACACCAGCCAAAATATCTCCACTAATTGGCATTTGATTTATTTTTATACTTCCATCAATGAAGTCTAAATTGGGACTTAATAAATCTTTGACTATAACTTTATTAAGAACGACTCCTGTTGAGTTAGTTACTTTTATGCTATATTCTATTACATCTCCAACAATTACTTCATCAAGATTTGATGATTTTACTACTTGTAATGGATTTAGCAAAACACTCACCTCCTCTTATAATTTTTTAACATCTACTATAAGCATTACACATTTATGAAATAATTCTTTTTTATAGTAAAAAAGCAAGCTAAATTTTAAATTTAGCCTGCTTTTATTTCCACACTATTTTCCTAAAAGTTTTATTTTCTATTATTATCACCTTTATAAGTTTACTATAAAGTAAATTTCGTTCCTTCATTTTTATATCATCTAAAAATCGGAAAATTTCTTTTGAATTCTCAATAATACTATTTTTTTCATTATTTGAATAATTTATTTTTTTCTTCAAGTTTTCAATTTCACATCTCACTATAAGCTCTTGATTCTTTAGGCAAACAATAGTTTCCTTTCCCTTAGTAAATTCCATTAAATCTTCTATCAACAAATTCCTTATATTATCTATTTTTTTATTTATTTTTTTACTTTCTAACTCCAGTTTATTTATTTTATCTTGTAACTCTAATTTTTTATCATTTTTACCCATCTCATTTATATAAACCATTAATTTATTATTATTTTCAGATATCTTTTTCTTTACCTCTTCTAATAAACCATCTAATACAAAACCTGGGTCTTTACAATATCTACATTTTAAAATAGCTTCTTTCTTATTAAAATTAGTCAATGTTCTAGTATGCCCACATTTACATAAAATAAGATTGCTAAAAGTATATATATGTTTTACTCTTGTTTCTCCTCTTTTTCGTATATCTATTAATTCATTTATTTTTTCATATTCTTCTTTTGATATAACAGCCTTATGCAAACCTATTTTATATAGTCCATTATATTTTGTATATCCAAGATGAACTTTACTTTTTAGTATTCTTTTTACTTTAGTATGACTATATTTCATTTCATTTGCAATTTCATTACAACTATAACCTTTTAATGCAAGATTCTTCAAATTATTAAATTCTAACAATTTATCTTTATCTACATCTAAAGATTTACTTTCTCTATTATAAACATATGGCATGGGAGGGAAACCATTAACCCAAAATCCCTTTTCGAATGCAGCAAGTTTTCCTCGCTTTAACCTTGCTTTAGTAAGCCTAAGTTCCTGTCTTGCTATCAGCTTTTCAAAATCTCCAAGAAGAATATCATTTTCCTTAGTAAAATCGTATTCTTTATTAATAGTAATCACCTTTACATTATGTTCCTTAAATATTTGCGTTAATAATGCTTGATGTAATTCATTTCTACTTAACCTATCTATATGAATACATACAACACCATCGTATTTCTCTATATTTTCTATAAGATTTGTAAGCTCAAATCGTTCTTCAAACTTTTCACTACTAGCAATTTCTTCATATATATCATATTCCCATGAATTATTCTTACATATCTTTAAAAGTTGACTTTTATGTTTTTCTAAATCTTTAATTTCACCTCTAGATTTTCTAAGATAAATAGCTTTTTTTTTATTCATTTCGTATCTCTTCTAAATTATTGCTTTCAAATTCATACTCCTCATATAAAACCCTAAGCTCACTTGCAAATTCTTTCAAAGCATATTCGCTTGGAGTGTTCGTTGACTCTCCTTCAATCAATTCTAACTTATCCATTAGCACCTCTCACCTGTGACTTAATTTCTATATTTTATTATATTTATAATTTTAAAAAAAGATGATACAAAACAAAATATTATAATTTAAATCAAATAATAAAAGACCATATAACATAAAGCTTTTAAACAGCTTGTGTTATACAGTCTTATACTAAAGTATTTATTATTGTAAAATGCTTTTTGTTTGACAAATTTTATAGCTTATACTCTAAAATACATCTTAAAACTCCACCATATTTAAGTTTTTCCTTATTAATAATAAAGCCAAGTTTTAGAAAGGTATTAAGACTATGCAAATTTTCTGGAGAAACTGTTGCTGCTACAGTATAATCACCATTTTTTTTCGCAACTTCAATCATCTTATCACAAAGAATTTTTTGTAATCTATTTCCTCTAAAATCAGGGTGAACTATAGTAATTTCTATCTGACCTGTTTTTTCGATTTCTTCCACTGAATAATCTAAATCATATCCATAGTTCGTTTCTAACAATCCCTCATGTAAATATAATCCAAAAGCTATTAATTGATTTTCTTTCTTTTCTCTTAATCCTAAAAAATATGAATTTCTTTCAAAATAATCTATAAATTCATTCTTTGAAGTTTTAGCAAAAAAACTTTTATCTTCTAATCCATCTATTATTAAATCTTGAAATTTCAAAATTTCATCTATAGAATTCACTGTTAACTTTTCAAACTCTGCCTTAACTAATATATCATTATTAGCTCTATTTTTAATTTCAATCATCAAGTTCCTCCTGTACACATGCTAAATCTGTAATTTTGATTTAATTGTACATTATTTAGATACTATTTAGATACTATTTAGAAGTATCAATTTACACATTGCTCTGTTGTGTATTTGTTGATTGAACAGCATTTGTTTGTCCATTATTTTGTGCTGTACTAGCCACTTGTTGCCCGCTGTTAGATTGTGTACTATTAACACTAGGTGTACTTGTTTGTCCATTATTATTTTGTGTATTACTTCCTTGTTGTGTACTATTTGTTTGCACATTACTTTGTGTTGTATTATTCTGTGGTGTACTATTTGTTTGCTGAGTAGTTGTTTGTGTATTATTAGCACTTGAAACAGCTTTTTCTCCACCATCAAAGAAAGTTTTTATCCAATTCCATATTTTTTCAAAGAAATTTTCTGTATTTTGTATAGCTACATGATTATCTTTTATCTCTTGTTGTAACTTTGCAGAAACATTAGTAAAGTTTTTCTCACCTTTAGCTATAGAATCTTGAATATTCTTTAAAGTTCCTTCAACCTTACTATAGTTTAAATTAAGACCTTTTATTTGTTCCATAAGATTTGTAAGCTGAGCTTCTTGTTCCTGACTAAGACCCCCACCATTATTGTTTACAACATTGTTTACAATATTTTGAACTTCTATTTTACTATTAGGATTATCCTTAATTACTATAGATTTTGCTTGGTTAACTATAGTTTCCGCTTTTTTTTGCCCTACAGTTTTAGCAATATTAGCAGTTGTATTAATTTCATTATTTGCAACTTTTTTGTTCTG
>JBOFRC010000298.1:0-12220 GCA_051650825.1 Sarcina sp.
GTTACACTTTTACAAGAAGATTAAATGACATCGAAACAAGATGTTGAAAGGACTATAGAATGACAAACTCTTTAAAGCCAATTAAATTAGAAAATATAAAAACTTTATCTGGAAAAAAAGATAGCAAAAATAATGTTTATTATTATTTAGATTTTAAATTTAACCTACATAAAATGGGAGATTCTGCTAATGGGAATGCATTATTTAGAATTATACCTATCAATTTTGATAATTCTTTATTAAAAACTTTCAGTAAAAAAAGTTCTCCATCAAAAGGATATTCAACTATTGAAAGTAATGATATAAAACTTACACTAAAAAATACATTTGACGAAGTTTTAAGAATTAAAGCCAAAAAAGTAGCTGCTAAAAAAGCATATGAAAAAAGTCTTAAAGAACGAGGAGTTGCAGCAGTTATAGAAACTGTTCCTGTTGAAAACATTCCTAAACAAGCTAAAAAAACTAAACAAATAAAAAAACTTGTTAGAAAAAAAGTTGAACTTCCAAAAGCTTCTAAACCAGCAGATAATCCATTTAAAAAGGATAAAGTAGCAAATGGAAATTCTTTTGATAAAACTTTTGGTAAGGTAAAAAAATTCAAAAAGAACGAAGATTTCAAGAGAGATAGAAATTTTGAAAAAAATGAATCTTTTAACTTTGATAAAGAAAACAAAGAAAATATCTCTAAATCTTTAAAAAAAGAGAAACCAAATTTCTCTGAGAAGAAAAAATACTCAAAGAAAAATGATAATGATAAAGAAAATTACCCAAATAAAAGTGATAAAAATAGTTATTCAAATAAAAAGGGAACTTTTACTAAAAATACAAATTCTAAATCATCACACAAAAAAAGACCTAAATCTACAAGAAATAATTTTTAATAAAAATTAAAAAGAGTTAAGCAGATAGTTTGTTATATTATCTGCTTAACTCTTTTCCATTTGTATTAAATAAAATACTTTAACTAAAGAACTCCTCTTTTGCTAAAGATAAAAGAATTGTTATTGCAAGTATATCTGCACTTCCACCTGGACTTATATTTTTTTCTATAAATATATCATTTAGTTCATATAACTTTTTTATAGTCTCTTCATTATATATTCCACCCTGCTTTAATAAACTTCTAGAAATATTCTGAACAAACTCTAAACTATCCTTATCTTTTCTATGCAATATAGTAGAATCTTCACATTTACTCATTATTGTTATAAGAGTTTGTAAAATCCTTTCATTAACCTTTAAATTTTCTGCTTCCTCATATGCCTTAAGACCTGTTTCAAAAGCAAGTGGTATGCCTTTTTCAGCCTCTCCCCTAATACCTAAAAAATTATACTTAATATATAATTTTTCTCCATGAGTTCGCTCTTTCTCTGGTTTTGTTTTAGCAAGTTTAAGTTCACCGCTTAAACCTTTACACATAGCTTTTACAAGTTCCTGTATTTTTTCAAAATCAAATTCATATCTAATACCATATGCTAAAACACTTATAGTAATTCCCATAAGAAAAATCATTCCTTTGTGGGTGTTAATACCTTTTGTAGCCTTAAACATGTCTGCTTCTGCTCTTATTCCAATCTCTCTTATTTTAAGAAACATATCTTCTAAATCATATTCTTTTCCTCCTACAAGAGCAAAATCATACATATACTTATTTAATACGGCTATACTATCTAAAAAAGTATAGTAATTCATATCTTTATGTGAGCCGTTTGATATAGGAGATACAAGACCTGGAGATGGATAACAACTCACTTCATACATCATGGCTCTACTTGCAAATTCAGCTAACTTCTTAGGTATGTAATTCATAACTAATCTCCTCCTCTAAAGACTCATCTATTATTTTATTAATAACACATAAGACAGATAAAATGTGATGTGCTCTGCTCCTTGAACAAACAACTGCGTCTCTATCACATACAAGACATTTTCTCTTCATTATGCTAAAATTTCTTCTACTTAGCAATTCTTCTTTCTCATTAAAAACATCTATGTCAAATAGCCTTCCAATTTTACTTTCATTTTCTATATCCATCATTAATCTTTTAATAAATAGCGCATCTGCCTGAACGCTACAAAAAAACATGTAGCCAGCCATATTATCACAGGTCGTTGCATATGTAATTTTCACATTATGTAAATTCAATGATTTTTCTATTTTAGAAGTTCCAAGCGCAAAAGCTTTTTTAAATTTATCACTTCTTTTATTCATTCCTGGAATATTTAACGTAAAAGAAATTAAAGTATTTTTATACTTTTTAAAAATTTCTTTTTGTATTTTAACTCTTTCCTCTTTACCATCTAATATTCCTTTTAATATTTTATCAGTTACCATAATTCCTCCTAAGGATTAAGACTACATTTCTATATTGATCCTCTATAAATATAATAGCCCTAATTTAAGCTTAGGGCTATTTTTTATTTAAATTTTTTTATTATTTAACTTTTTTAATAACATCAATTATAGAACCATCTCTATACTCTACTACAGCAACCACTTTATCATCAAACTCTATTTTACTTGGCACACCTGTAAGTTTATATGCTTTTTCTTTTAATTCTTCTATTGTAAATATAGGAATATCTGTTTTTGAAAGATTCTCTATTAAATCCTTACGTTTAGGATTTATTGCAATTCCTCTATCAGTAACAACTACATCTATACTTTCTCCTGGTGTTATAGTAGTAATAACATCATCAACTATTGTTGGTATTCTACCTCTTACTAAAGGACAAACTATCATAGAAAGTTTAGCTCCAGCTGCTGTATCACTATGTCCACCAGAAGCTCCTCTTATTACACCATCAGAACCTGTAATAACATTTACATTAAAGTTTGTATCAACTTCTAAAGCACTTAAAATTACAAAATCTAATAAATTAACTGCACATCCTTTATTATGTGGATTAGCATAAAAAGATGCTGATATTTCATAATGATTTGGATTTTCTCCTATTGATTTTGCAGCTCTTAAATCGAAACTTTGTGTATCAAATAGTTTATTGATAAGCCCTTCTTCATGCATTTCAACAAATTGCCCTGTAATTCCACCAAGAGCAAAACTTGCTTTTATATCTTCTTCTATCATTTTTTCTTTTAGGAATCTTGCTACAGCTAAAGATGCTCCACCAGTTCCACATTGCATTGAGAATCCATCTTTAAAATATCCTGATGCAAACATAACATTCGCAGCATATTTTGCGATTAAAAGTTCTCTTGGATCTTTTGTGTATCTTGTTGCACCTGAAACAATTCCTTTTGGATCCCCTATCTGATCTACTTTAACTACATAATCAACGTCCACCTGTTCTATACTAGCTGGAACATTAGGATATGGAACTAAATTATCTGTTATTAATACAACTTTATCTGCAAATTTTGAATCAACCTTAGCATATCCAAGTGAACCACAGAATGATTCACCACTATATCCATTAGCATTTCCATAATCATCACAACTTGGCACTCCAAGAAATGCAACATCTATGCTAATTTCTCCTGACTCAATAGCTCTTGCTCTTCCACCATGTGTTCTTATAACTACTGGATTTTCCATTAAACCATTTGAAATTTCATCTGCAAGTTTACCTCTTATCCCACTAGTTGTAATTTTAGTTATTACCCCTGATTTTATATGTTTAAGTATAGCTGAATGCACACCTGTAAGTGAACTTGGCGCTAAAGTTAAATTCTTTATTCCAAGGCTTGCAATGACATCCATAACGTTATTTAAGACAAAATCACCTTCTCTGAAATGATGATGGAATGAAATAGTCATACCATCTTTAAGTCCTGTCTTCTTAATAGCTTCTTCTATAGAACCTAAAATTTTAGATTGTCCTGGTTCTATTTTACTTAACATTCTTCCTTTTAATCTTCCAGTTGGGTCAATTGCAAACTCTCCGTTAAAAGTGCTAACTCCATTTTTGATAACTGAATCTGGTATTTCTCTTCCTATACTATTTTTCATTGTCTTCACCTCCAAAATCAACTTTCACACCTGCTGCTTTAGCAAACATAATTGTTCTTTCTGCTCTTGCTATAATAGGCTTATCTATCATTTTACCATTTAATGATACAACACCTGAACCTCTTCTTTTAGCCTCTTCACTAGCATTTATAATATTAATAGCTTTATTTATTTCTTTTGTTGATGGTGTATATATTTTATGAACAGGATCAACTTGTCTTGGATTTATAACTGATTTTCCATCAAATCCAAGTTGTTTAATAAGTGCAGTTTCATTAATGAATCCTTCCTCATTATTTACATCTGAAAAGACTGTATCAAAAGCATATATTTTTGCTGCTCTTGCAGCTAAAAGAACTTGGCTTCTAGCTGTTAAAAGTTCTATTCCTTCAAGTGAACGAGTAGTTCTCATATCTGTAACAAAATCTTCTGCACCTATTGCTATTCCCATGAGTCTATCACTTGCAGTTGCTATTTCATAAGCGTTAATAACACCAAGTGCAGTTTCTATTGCTGCCATCATCTTAGTCTTTCCAACAGGGATACCAATTTCCTTTTCTATTCTAGCTATTTCATTTTCAACATCAATAACATCTTGTGCTGTTTCTGTTTTTGGAAGTCTTATAACATCTGGTTGTGCTCTAACCATTGCTTCTAAATCATCTAATCCATATGGAGTATCAAGTCCATTTATTCTAACAACAAGCTCTGTTCCTTCATAATCTAAAGTTCTAAGAGCATTAAATACTAATAATCTTGCTGAATCTTTTTCATTTATAGCAACAGAATCTTCTAAATCAAACATTATAGAGTCTGCCCCATATATATGTGCGTCCTTCATCATTCCTGGATTGCTACCTGGAACATACATCATAGTTCTTCTTAATTTATACATTACATAGCACCTCCAAAATCAAATTTTCCTTCTTCACTAGCTCTTGATATAGCAGTTTGAACTCTAGCTTTAATAACACAATCTAAAGCACCTTTATCAGTAGCTTTAATAGTTACATTAGAAACATTAAGTTCATTTAAAGTTTCTAATATAACCTCTTTTATTTGAGTTCCAAATTGTTTTTCAACAGAACTACTTAACTCTATTTCAATTCCACTATCACTAGGGAAAACAACTATCATAATATCGCTAGATTCAATAGTTCCAGCAGATGCATTTTTAATAATTTTCATATTTATTTCCTCCTTCGTTTTAGACCTTATTTTTTTAATTTACAAATAATTTCTTTACCTTCATCAGAATTTAAAAAATCATATGTAACTTTCGGTACAAATTTTTGTACAGTATCAACAGAATTATACTTTAATAATTCTCTAACCTTTGATGCGCTTATATATCCATCATCTAACTTTAATCGTTCTAATTCTATAAGCTCTATGTCATTTTCTGATAGTACATTTTTTAAAACTATATTATATATGTTAGTTAGTTTACAATAGGGTTCACTACCTACATATCTTTTACTTATATTAAGCGATTTTGCTATATGTTTTGCAAAAATTTTAGCATCTATAATTGCTTGTGAATTTACAACATCAGAAACCTCTTTTAAAAAATAACTAGGAAATGTGGAGCTAGATATTATATAATCTTTAGCTTTGTGAGTTATAACATTTTTTAAATCCTTTACGCCTTCGTTAACAAGCTTAAATCTTACGTCACTCGGGAAGATTGACTTTTCCTCTGATATTATGAATAAATGTACAAAAGTGGATTCTTTGGAGGCTTGTTCAATTAAATATCTATGTCCATTCGTAAAAGGATTACAGTTCATAACTATGGCTGATACATCTTTACTATTTAATGCCGATCTATCTAGCTCCACAGTTTCTTTTCTTAAAGCTTCACAATACTTTTCCATTCCATTTTTACTATTTTCTAAAATAATTACTTTTGGTGACCTTTCAAGAGTGTAAAATCCAAAGTCTTCAAATAATTTCTCATTTTCAGGTTTAGTATAAACAAATAACTTCATATTGCCCTGTCTATACTCCTCACTTAATAAATCTGAGATTATAATATTAGAAAGCCCATATCCTCTATAGTTTTCATCTACAGCTATACATTTTAAAATATTATCTGTAAATGAACCAGTAGCAACTACTTGTCCAAAGCTTTTCAAAACAACTGTATATTGTAAAGTATCATCAAAATCTAGTCCTTGTTTTTTTAAAAAAGCCTTTACCTCAATTAAATTTTTACTACTTGGATTTTCAAATATTTCTTTTTGAAAATCATAAGCTTCCATATAGCAACCTCCTTAATGTCTAAATTCCTTTTACTGCATTAGCTACAACTTCAACTACTTCTTTATTAAATACACTAGGTATTATATAATCTTCTCTTAATTCGTCTTTTCCTACAAGTTGTGCAATGCTTTTTGCTGCTCTTACCTTCATTTCTTCTGTAATACCTTTTGCTCTTACACTAAAAGCACCTTTAAATATTCCAGGGAAAACAAGTAAATTATTAACTTGGTTTGGAAAATCTCCTCTACCAGTAGAAACTATTCTTGCTCCACCTTTTTTAGCTTCATCAGGAAGTATTTCAGGAGTAGGATTTGCTAGTGCAAATACTATACTATCCTTATTCATAGTAGATATCATTTCGCTAGTAACTAAATCTCCAACTGATACTCCTATAAAAACATCTTTTCCTTTTATTATGTCTTCAAGCTTACCACTTTCTTTATCAAAGTTAGTAACTTTTGCAATTTCTTGTTGTGGTTTATTTAAAGTAGTATCTCCAGCAACTAAAGCTCCATTTATATCACATAAAACTATATTTTTAACACCTGATGAAATTAGAAGTTTAGCAACTGCTATTCCTGAAGCTCCTGCACCATTTATTACTACACTTATTTTATCTAGATCTTTATTCACTATAGTAAGTGCATTATATAAACCTGCAAGTACTGCTATAGAAGTACCATGCTGATCATCATGATACACAGGAATATCTAACTCTTCTTTTAATTTATCTTCTATATAAAAACATTCTGGAGCTTTTATATCTTCTAAATGTATTCCTCCAAAACCAGGAGAAATAGCTTTTATAATTTCTACAATTTTATCTGCATCATATTCATCTAATGCAATTGGAAAGGCATCAACTCCCGCAAACTCTTTATGAAGTAAAGCTTTTGCTTCAACAACAGGAAGTCCACCTTCAGGTCCTATATTTCCAAGTCCTAATACAGCAGTACCATTAGTTACAACTGCAACTGTTCGACCTTTCAATGTATACTCATAAGCTTTTTCTTTATCTTTAGCTATCTCTAAGCAAGGTGCTGCAACTCCTGGTGTGTAAACAACAGATAAATCATCCTTATTATCTACATGGAATTTTCCAACCACCTCAAGTTCTCCCATTTTTTCTTTGTGAAGTCTAAGAGATTCTTTTTTTACATCCATAATAACACTTCCTTTGTCTACTATTTTTCTTTCGTATATTCAATTATTAATTCAACTAGACAATTTCTATCAATTTCACCGTAGTTTATACTTAGATAATAGCACCATAAAAAAAAACTGTCAAAACATTTGTTATCATATAAAACAAATGTGAAACGAATGTAATTGCAATTTTTATTATTTTTTATTAAAAAAATGACAAAAAAAGAAACTATATTCTGATAATATAGTTCTTCATTTTAAAAATAACATTTTAAATTATATTTTTAATTAGTTATTTTATCATCAAGGGATAAAACTTTGGTAGCAGTTTCAGCATCTGTTATTAGTACATTTATAAACTTTCCATTTAAAGCACCAAGTATAGCTTCACTTTTTAACTTTCCAGAAGAAACGCCTATTCTATACTCTATATTCTTTATAATATCTAAATCAAGACCTATTACCTTTTCATTTATTGGAGCTTCTATTAAGTTTCCTAAAACATCATAAACTCTTCCATACATACAACCTACAGCATTACTCTTACTAATATTTTCATTCAAATAATTTTTCCAAAGAGTTGATGCAAAAACAGCGTGAACTGTTCCTATTCCGCTTAAAGCAATCTTTGCCTTGCTAGCAGAAAATAATATATCATTTATGACAGGTTCTTGTAAAAATGCTTTTCTTGCAAAATCATTCTCCATATATAATGGAGCATATAAATATTTATAAGTTCCACTATAAGCATCTGCAAGCCTTCTTATAAGTTCTGGAGAATCTATCAAAAGATTATCCTTAGCAGCTGCTCCTACAAGTTGAAGAGCTGTTATTGGCATTTTATTATTAATATTAAGATGTTTTATTACATTAGATATAGTTTTTCCCCAAAGAACTCCTATTGTATCATTCTCTTCAATTATCTCAGTTAAAAATCCTGCTCCAAACTTACCAAGCGCATAAATAATTTCATCATAAGGTAAAGTTTTATTGTCTATAATAATTACTTCCTTCAAATCAAATCTTTCTAAAAATTTACTTTCTAAGCTTTTAAGTCTTTGTCTTGGATAGTTTATATTAATTTCAACTATCCCCTCATCTTTAGCAAACTGTATATATTTTGCAACCTTAAATCTTGTGGTTTCAAATTCATTTGCTATTTCGGATTGAGTCATGCATTTATCATAATATAAACTAGAAACTTTAGCTAAAAATTCATGCCTCTCCATTTGGTTCATTTTTTCATATTCTTTCATTTATTAATTCAACTCCATAATTTTAAAGTTACGTTTAATTATATGATATGAAACCCTTGTTTTCAATCACTTCTTGGTCTATACCAGATATAATATCAGAAAAACGTTACAAATAAGTAAAATTAAAGAAAAAGCAACTTAAAAACTCTAAAAATCACTCAAAATTTAAAATAAGTAAATTATATAAAAATTATTTTATTCTTCCAAAAAAAATATTAATAGTATAATGAAAACCTTTAAATTGATATTAAATATATATGCTTATCCTTAAAATACTTTACACTTTCTTTTTAACATTTGTTATTTATACTAACAATTGTTTTGACATAAAAAATTAATTTTGCTATTCTTGAGACATGATATGGAATCTTTAGATTAAATATATATCTAAAATTTTGATTATTAATATAACTAAGTTTCTTAAACTCACCATAGTTTTTATTAAATTAACTGAAAATTCAGTTAATAATTTTTAAAAAAAGGAAGCGAATATTATGGGTCAAACAAATGTATTAAGTAAATATAAAGGGTTCATATATATATTTTTAACAGCACTGTGCTTTAGTACTCAAGAGATTAGTGGTAAGTATCTTGCAATGGATAACTTAAATGCTTATCAAATAAATGCTATTGCGTTCCTAATTGGTGCTACAATTTTATTACCTTTTGCTATACACGATATGAAAAAGTTTAAAATTAAACTTGGTATTAAAGACTGGTTGTACTTTTTACTTTTAGGTGTTATACAAGTTTCTATAGGTATGTCTTTACTTCAAGAAGCCTTGATTTATACAACACCATCTATAGTTGCTATACTTGTATGTTCTAATGCTATAATGACTATTCCTATAGCTAGAATTGTATTAAGAGAAAAATTTGATAATCGTTCTTGGATTGCTATTATTTTAGCCGCTATCGGTATAGTAGTTATATTTGATCCATTTGCAGCAGGTTCTGGTGGAAAAGACTTTAAAGAACACCTTATTGGGGTTACTCTTGCATTACTTGGAGCAGTTTCTATTGCCCTATTTAATGTACTTGCTACAAAAACTATAAAAAAATACGGAAAAGCAGTAACTAACAGTTTTTCTTTCTACCTTGGCGTACTTGTTATGTTTATAGTTATGGCCGTTCTTGGTATTCCTATAATTAAAGGTATAGATTTACACAGTTTTGCTTTACTAGTATATGTCGGTGTAGTTGTTAAAGGACTTGGATTCTTATTCTTCCTTGGCGCTATGAAAGAATGTGGTGCTATTACAGCAACAACAGTATTCTATATAAAACCTATTCTTGTGCCTATCTTAGTATTTATTATAATGGGACAAGTTATCCAAGTAAATGTATTGATAGGCATAATCATCATAGTAATAGCTTCACTTATTCTTTATCAATTCAAGCGAATGGCTGCTAAAAAACAGCTCGCCCAGAATCCTGATAATTCCACTCATTGACGATATTACTATGAAATAAACCCAACCTCAATTCAGACAGAATTTTAAATTCAGCTGAATATTAAGTCTTAGTTATCTAGAAGCTAATGTTTATTTTAGACAACAGCTTTTAGATAACACCCTTACAATTAAAACTTATTTTTTTAAATTTAAAACTAAGGACCATCACGAAGTATTAAGCTGCACTTTGTGATGGTCCTTATACTATTATTTTATTTGATGTCTAGTGTTAATACTCTATTTTCTAGAAATAGCCGATAAAAACATACGTTCTTAGATATATGTGAATTAAATCTTAATTTATTTTTTAAAGTTATATATAAATGCTATTTTACTTACATTCTTCAAGTTTTCTCCATATAAATTCAAGTTTTGTATGTATCTTTTCATCTTCTCCGATAATATTGTGTATACTCTTTATATTACCATCAATAGATTCTTCTATATTAGTTAAAACTCTTATATTTTCACCAAGCATAGATTCTTTTTTAAATAAAATTTTAATTCCTGAAAGGCAATAATTATCTATAATATCATTTGGCATAGTATCCATAGCTCTCTCTATATAAATGACATTATTCATATGCCCATTTAAATCTATATCACTATGTCTTACCTCATAAATTTTTTCTATTTCTTCTTCTTTAATTTCATATAGATCATCTAAAACTACATGACCTTCATATTCCCCTTCAAGTCCATAAATATCACATTGTTCTTGTGTTACTTTTGTAGGTCTTCTTTTTTCTAAATCAACCAAAATAGCAATAGATTTAATTTCAACTAATACTTTACCTTCACTATTTCTAATTGTATGAGTTCTATAACCGTAGAATTTTTTAACTCCAATAACTACTGTGTCTGCTGTTATAACATCGTTTATTTTGGGATATTCATGTATTTTTATATCATACTTTAAAAGCATCCATACAAGATCCTTATTTATATGTGTTCCCTCTGTTTCACCTTGATACTCTGATTGAGCAACTACTACATCCCATAAATAATTTATAAGTGCTGATACTTTACAATTCATATGTTTATCAAGATCATAAAATTTTATTCTATAATCATTTTCAAATGTGCTTTTTGAAACAAATCTCATTTTGCCTCTCCTTTAATTTTAGTATTATTTATTCTATTTTTAGTATTCAATTATTATAACCATCAATTTTGACTTATATGTCCCATATTATGGTTTATATCCTCTAAAATAATACTATATATTATCAGAATTTACTTAACAAAAATATGAATTTATCAACTTTAATTTAGGTAGTCTTCTTAATTATCTCAATTAAATCTTCACAAAGCTTGTGAGTTGCTAATGAATCTTCAAATGATATACAACTTTCTCTATCCTCTTCTATAGATGAAATAAACTCATTTATTATTCCTTCAAATCCTCTTTTATATAGTGTAGACACCCAATCGCCAAATTCTTCTATTTGTTTATTATTAGCTTCTAATTTAGTTACTTTTACAAGTGAATCCACATATATTTTCTTTCCACTACTCATATATTCTATATGTTCTTCTGTTATACCATTATCTCTGTTCATAATAGCAATAGCCGTAGTCATCTCATTAGAAAGAGTTAGAATAATATTTAATAATCCTCTTTCATCTTTTTTATACTTTACATCCAAAGTATCATATTCTTTCTCCATTAAAAATCTTATTGTATCAATAACATGTATAAAATCGTCAACTATAAAAACTCGCTCATTTATATCAGGTAAATTAAATCGATTCTTTTGCATAATTATAATATCTGGATTTCCAACTTCTTTTAATTCCTTAACTTTAGGTGCAAATCTTCTATTAAATCCAACCATTATTCTAGTATTATATTTCTTTGATATTTCATTAAGTTGCAAAGCATCTTCATAACTATAACTTATAGGCTTATCAATATAAATTGGAATTTTATGTTCTAATAATATTTTAGCAAATTCAAAATGTGAATTTGTTGATGAATGTATCATTGCACAGTCTATACCTGAATCGATTAGTTTCTTTATATCAGTATATCCCTCATTTATTCTATATTTCTTTTTTACCATATCTATAGTTTCTTTTTTTCTTGTACATAAAACTAACTCTATACCTTCTTTTGCTGTTAATA
>JBOFRC010000299.1:0-1763 GCA_051650825.1 Sarcina sp.
GCTACTAATATATCCAAAAATAAAAAAGATAGATGCTAAAAAAATAAGATGTATAAATGATAAATTAAATTTAAAAAATAATAAGTCTAGTATTAAAAGAAGTAATATTTTGTGCGCTATAGATATTGTAGAAAATAAAGTTTTACTAGCAGCTGCCTTTAATTGAAGTTTTATAGATATAGATCTACAAAAATTAGCAAAAGGTGTTTCTGTGAAAAAATCTATAACTGTAAACAATATCAAATATAGTAAGAGGCTAGTTATTGATAAAATTTCAATTTGCAATAATGAAAAAGAAACTAGTCCTATAAAAATATTCATTATAAAAAATAGAGTAGTAAGCCCTAAAAAAATTGATATTACTTTAATTATTTTGTTTGCACTATAAATAGGTCATCACCTCTATATTTAAGTCTTTAATTTAGTATAAGTATATCAGTAAAATATTATGTTAGAAAAAAATAACTATTAATGTTTTATAAACGTATGCTAAGTTAAAATGAAAAATTTATTTTTTGATATTAACTTGCAATTATTAAGAATTATATATTTTTAAGGTTAGTCTTTTAGAAGTTATTATATAAAAAAAGATATTTAATAAATTTGGTATTTAGTAAGTTAAGTTATTAGACTAAAAAAGAAAAAGACGAATAAATAATATTCGTCCTTTTACTATAAGACCTCGAAATACTTTAATGAAAGATTTTCTGAAGAATCGATTTCATTTAATATAAATCGAAGTCCATCCTCACTTTTGAGTTTTACTTTCATAGTGACTATATTATCACTAAGAGCTTTTTCGGTATCATCTGCTGAGGAAACCTTATAAGAAATAATTATATTTCTTTGTGCTTCTAGTTTTTTTCTGAATTCTAAGTATTCACCATTTTTAGAACCTATTTGAAGATCTATTTGACGAGCATAGAATTTTTTTGAAATTCGTTTTAATAATTCAAAAACTATAAGAATTATTATTGTTGTTGTGATAGCTAAAGTATAAAGACCAGCACCAACAGCAAGACCAATCGCAGCAACTCCCCAAAGACCAGCAGCAGTAGAAAGTCCTTTTATAGAACCTTGTTCTTTAAAGATAACTCCTGCACCTATGAAACCTATACCTGACACTACTTGAGCAGCTATACGGCTTGGGTCAACTTGTATATAATTGCTTACAACAGGGAAAAATCCATATTGCGAAACCATCATGACAAGAGCTGCACCAAGTGCAACTAATATATGTGTCCTAAGACCAGCTTCCTTTGATCTAAATTCCCTCTCGTATCCAATCATTCCACCAAGAATTGTTGCAAGTATTAATCTTATGAAAAACTCCCAAAGTAGTGAGAAGTTATCATAGAAAAAATAACCTGTATGTAACATTTGAATACTCCTTTGTTTATGTAAAATCATTATATAGTAATGTGTATGTTTAATACACATCTTAAAAATATAAACTCTTAAAAATGAGCAGAATATAATCTTTTATGATTTAAATGATATATTTTATATTAAACATTTAGATGGCATAAAAATTCTAACTAAAGCGAGTCTAAGTTTATTCTATTGTATGTATTTTAACACTAGAACTAGATAATTTCTAATATATAAATTTAAAAAATTTGATATATAATACTTTTTTTTTTAATAGAATAATAGAAAATATACTATTAAAGCAAAAAAAATTTTAATATTTGAATTTTTTATAATAAATATTTAAAACTAGTAGTTATAGTTTTAGTATTTCTTAAAATATAAAAAGATAA
>JBOFRC010000300.1:0-1371 GCA_051650825.1 Sarcina sp.
ACCAGAGAAAATACCAATTTCACACTATTGTCCCAATAATTATGCATGATGCAGCTATCTACAGTACATATTAAGCACACAATATTGCACGTCATGCCTGTCCAGAATACTAGTATGATTACATCTTAACGTTAAAGAATCTTTTCATAGGTCTGTAGCTATCCAACTGTATGTAGCTGATCGTTATTGATGTTTCAATAGCTACCTTTACTTTAACATATTGCATTTGCTAGCTAGCTTTCGCTCTCTCTCACATACACCTCTCCATTTCTCTCTCACCTGGTATGTTCAAAGAAGAGGCAATTTCTGCCCAGCTCTTCTCTTTGTCTGTACGGTTATGATACACAGGAAGTCATTCCTGCCTGTGGCCATCAAACTATTTAACTCCTCCCTCTAAGGATTAGTCTGTTTGACCCTAGGTCACTAAACTGGACATTGAGCATTACATCTTAATAATAATTGTGCAATATTCTGTTTACTACTCAAGTGCAATATTAGTTTTCCCTTGTTAGTTTTTCTTATTACTGTTACGGATATACCTCAATTACTCTCGACAGTACATGCACCTCCGCTTTTACTATTATTTATTACATAATTAGTGACATTGTATTTATACTGTACTTCACCATCTACCAGTAAACCCACTTGGTACTCGACACTTAGTTTATCTTATACTTATACCAACATGTTACTTAATTTATTTCTGACCTGTTTATAGTGTATAATATCGTTTTCTCCTGTGTGCACTGACGTAAAGACGAGCTACTGTAACAAAGAGTTTCCCTACGGGGATCAATAAAGTATTTCTGATTCTGATTCTGATTCTATTTAATATTATTTACAGCTCTTTACCTGACACTTGAGAAACATTTTTTATCATTGATTTCTTTGAAACTTTATTTAAATTTAGAACAGCAGCCATTTTTTAATCAATGGATTTGAGTTCTTTAGGTGTTGCCAGTGGTTGCTGTACATACAAATCACTATTTATCTGCTTTCATTAAGTTCCAGTGTGGTATAAGGCAGGGATTCAATCTGTCGCCTCGCCTATTTGTTGTTGCATTTGAAACTTCGCTGCAATTGTCTTTGTGGACTTAAACTCCGCCTTCAACACAGTTAAGCGCCACCAGATGATCAAGAAACTTCACCACTTCAACATCCCAACACTTCTCATCCACTGGGTTCACAATTTCCTCAGCAATAGACCACAGGCTGTTAGAATAGGCACAGTGTCATCATCAACTCTCATCACCAACACCGGAGCCCCTCAGGGCTGTGTCTTCAGTCCCTTCCTTAACACCCTATACACAATGACTGTACTAGCCCTCACCCTTCACCTCTTCTTCTTTTCCTTTCGGCTGTTCCCTTTCA
>JBOFRC010000301.1:0-1002 GCA_051650825.1 Sarcina sp.
CGTACGTGTAGCAGAGGAAGTGTGACTTCGAGCTGTCTGTCTCAGAGTGAACTCTGATGTGATGTTGTTGAAAGTGTTCAGGTGTTCCCCGTGTTGTAGTTTCTGTCCCGTATTAATATTTAGGGTGGGGGGAGTGAAGGGTGTGGATGGTGGTCGGGGTGGGGGGGTGACGTGGCAGCTGCTCGGCGGTGCTGTTCTCCGGGCGTCGGCGTGTTGGAGGGAAAGGTCACCTTATCCGAAGACACACCTGCAGCACTCAGACAGGTGGCTCTGCCGGCTGGTCCAGATGTTTTTTTGTCCTCTTTAGCGTCCCGTAGATGTAGTCTGTGTTGACACGCAGTGACCTCAGCAGGAGGCGGCGGTCTGATCTTCAGCTCCGAACACATGTTCCTCCGTCACACTGAAACGTCCTTTTTTACTTTCAACTTTTTACTCGTGAAGAGGAGGAAGAGGAGGAAGAGTTCCACTGACGACCTGGACAGACGAAGCACGAGGACATCTGCTGTCACAGCACCGAGACCCTTCGATCGCATCATGCCGGGACATTTATTTAGGTCCAGACTCTGTAATAGCATCTATAATAATCGTATTATTATTAAAATACGGTGATCAACATTAATACAGGACATGGCAACAGGAAGGACGATGTACAAATGGTCCAAAAGTACTTTTTTAAACAGACTCAGGGTGCAAATCCTGTTTGAAATGTTAGAAAGTAACACATGAAAGAGCTTAAGTTGTAAGCAAATGAAAATGTATCAATACGTTCACGTGATCAATCCGTCTCCAATAGAAGTACGCACTAAAAGAAAGGAGTGAAGAGGAAGACAGTGAGATGCTGCTGAAAGCTGAGGACGAGTGGCAGGATGTGGTGTCCCCCCCCCCGGCTCGTGTTTCATCAATAAATGATCCGTAGAAAATGAATAAGTCATCCTGACGTGATGACAGATGAATAATGAAAACATTTACTTTCTTTTGTCTCTGAACGCAACCTGAAGGCTT
>JBOFRC010000302.1:0-1577 GCA_051650825.1 Sarcina sp.
GGAACACTTGGAACAGCAAATAATAGCACAACTTATACAATAGCCCCAAATAGTGCATCATTAGATGTATCAGTAAACTTAGTAAATAGTAAGAATGAAGTAGTGTCACAACTAGAGGCACCAACAACAACAATACCAAGTACTAAAGGATATTATAATGAGAAAATTGGAACAAACGGAGAACCAAGTCAAACAGTACAACAAGAAATTGCATCAGGTAAGTACACAGTAACAAGTGTAACGGTTAATGGAAAGGTAATGTCATTAAGTGATTATAAAACAGAAATTGCAAATGGAACATTAAATGCAGCAAATGGAGAAAACCACGTAGTTTATAATGTTACACAAGATGTACAAAATACAGTAAAAGTACAAGTGAAAAATCCAGATGGAACAATAGTACCAATAACAAGTACTAATGCAGGAGATTACGAAGGTGGAAGTAATCTTGCACCACAAACATCAAAATTAGGTACAGATGGAGCAGCAGCGGTAACAAAAGATGGAACACCGTTAACAACACCAGTAGCACCGAAAGGATATCATATTGTAAATGTAACAAACCAAGTTGGAACAGAAACTCCAACAACAGAGAGCGATACTTATAAGGTACCAGGAACACTTGGAACAGCAAATAATAGCACAACTTACACAATAGCACCAAATAGTGCATCATTAGATGTATCAGTAAACTTAGTAAATAGTAAGAATGAAGTAGTGTCACAATTAGAGAAGCCAACAACAACAATACCAGATACTAAAGGGTACTTTAATGAGAAAATTGGAACAAACGGAGAACCTACACAAACAATACAAGATGGAATAAGTAAAGGTACTTATACAGTAGTTAGCGTAACAGTTAATGGTAAGACAATATCATTAAAAGACTATAAAACAGAAGTTGCAAATGGAACATTAAATGCAGCAAATGGACAAAACCATGTAGTTTATAATGTTACACAGGCAGTACAAAATACAGTAAAAGTACAAGTGAAAAATCCAGATGGAACAATAGTGCCAATAACAAGTGAAAATGCTGGTAACTACGAAGGTGGAACTGCTCTTACACCACAAACATCAACAGAAGGTGTAGATGGAGCGCCAGCGGTAGCAAAAGACGGAACACCGTTAACAACACCAGTAGCACCAAAAGGGTATCATATTGTAAATGTAACAAATCAAGTTGGAACAGAAACTCCAACAACAGAGAGTGATAGTTACAAAGTACCAGGAACACTTGGAACAGCAAATAACAGCACAACTTATACAATAGCACCAAATAGTGCATCATTAGATGTATCAGTAAACTTAGTAAATAGTAAGAATGAAGTAGTTTCACAATTAGAGAAACCAACAACAACAATACCAAGTACTAAAGGATATTATAATGAGAAGATTGGAACAAACGGAGAACCTACACAAACAATACAAGAAGGAATTGCATCAGGTAAGTACACAGTAACAAGCGTAACAGTTAATGGTAAGACAATGTCATTAAATGATTACAAAACAGAAGTTGCAGATGGAACATTAAATGCAGCAAATGGAGAAAACCACGTAGTTTATAATGTTACACA
>JBOFRC010000303.1:0-1526 GCA_051650825.1 Sarcina sp.
GTCATCTGCGAGCAAAAGGAACAATACGCGATGCCTAAGCTCACAGGCAGGAAAAGGCATAACTAACTTTTACTTGACTAACTTTTTAAAAGTTGTGTAAAAAATGTCTTTGATAGGCTGGACTGAAGTAATCATTTTACATCAAACTTATTAACTTGCATCAAAGACAATGCTGGATGAAAGGTGACAGAGAACAAAGTTAAAGGACTGCTTCATATCTTTTTTGTGACGATCTTTACCCCCAATGGAACAACTTGGTTTGTGTTTAGCAAAAGGCGTTTTCTATGTAAACTCATACTCGATAAGCTATAAATTTGATCCATTAAAGTTTGTCATTTACCAGGGTTTACAGTATCTAGGTAAAGGATACATCTGAGATTGTGTGTGTATGTACATGAGGTGTGTGTTTGTGTAGCTAAACTACAGTTATTTAAAGTCCATTTTTACCACATATTCACACCCATAATTAAAGAAGCTGAGTTGAATTAGCATTAGCAATTAGCATTTTGGGTGTCTCAATGAATCAGTATTGAAGCTACAGACATAGTCAATTTATTAAGTACACCTAGCTAAAACTAATACAACAATTCTACAACACATCCTGCCATCTTGAAGGTTTTTGAGTTTGAGGTTTTGAAAACTGTTTGAGTGTTCATTTAACTTCATAGCTATTTTCAGTTGTTTTGCCCACCCTTACAGTGAGTACTTAGTTTCTTCCATGACTGATCTCATTACCTATTGCTAGATTATGTATGGAACCATCAGGTTATTAGTTTCACTAATGTAACAATCAAAAGGCATTATTGTGTAGAAGATAATGGTGGATGTCCTTTTGAGTGCAACTCATGCACAGTGCAGCATCCTGAGGAGCCTACAGGCAAAGTGAGAACATGCAAACTCCACATAGAAAGTCCTAGAATCAAGAATCAACCTATAACACTTCAAGGGTGAGACAGCTAACCAATGAACCGTGCCACTGTTTTCTTGTCAATGTAACTGAAGTCATTCAGCTCCTTCGCTCCACATGTTTGTAGTGTAAGCATATCTGCTTTCCAAGAAGTCATTCAATTGATTCAGAATGCTGCTGTCCATGTTATAACCAAGCGGCAACCTCCAGGGCTGAAAAGCCGGCTAGAGCCATCACACTGAGCTTCACAATGGCTCTTCGGAACCTATGGGTGACGTCAAGGAGACTTCATCCATGTTTTATACAGTCTGTGGTTATAGCTTATAATAGCAAATATAACTGTACTCCGGTTTTAAGGTATATATTGGACATGATTCTACTGGTGTGTTCAGACCAAATGCAAAGCGAATTTTTCGTGTGGCGCAATTACATACAAAGTCAGTGCAAAGACACAAATAGGCACGAATCCGTACCGGGTGACGCAAATTTACTACGAACCAAGTTAGCCCTAGTGTTAGCTGCCTTCCCCAGTACTCCCCGTTGGTGGGCGGAAAGTTGCTGAGACGCAACTCTTTCTAGTACTTTTGAAAAGAACGGAACGTTACAGACTGGTTGATCC
>JBOFRC010000304.1:0-9993 GCA_051650825.1 Sarcina sp.
GGACTTAATGCTGTGCCTAAAAGAGCTATTAATAAATAACTTGAAAATTTATCTTTATGATAAAGAGAATAGAAATAAACACCTAAAATTATTGGGGTAATATTAATGATATTTTTCCCTATAAATGAAAAGGCAAATACCAACCAAATAGCCATTATGATTGCACCATTAGGCTTTGGTTTATTAAATTTTACTATTATAAGGCAAAATCCAGTTGTGATAATCGCATTTAACATAGCAGCGCCTATTCCGCCTATGGCAACATTATCACTAAGTAATATGTCTGGCGACTGTAGTATATGTAGGTAGCCTGTGAGAATCTCTTTAGGTGTATTAATAGAGATGGCAAAGGCTAAAGAAATGATAAAAATAATAATAAATATCGAGTAGGGGGAAATTTTTTGAATTTTAAGTTTCATCATGATTACCTCCTTAGTTGTCATTAGGCAAATATAGATTTAATTCAGATGTTTTTATATGTATATAATAATAAATTTTAATAGACAATTTATGAAGATTAGGAAATGAGTCTAGTTACTTGATTTAAAGTGTTTTTTTGTTTAAAATTGGAATAAAATATATAAATTATTTATTCATTAAAAGACCAATTTTGTAAAACATAGAGGTAGGTCTGATTATATAATAATATAAAGCCTAATATAATTGAGAGGTAAATTAGATTATTAATAGGATATGAGAGTAAATAGAGATTCAATTAAAATAGAATTTTGTTTATATAGAAATATTAAGCTTTGTTTATTTAGAGTTGGAGTTTTTTAACATATTATTTAAGTGAGGAATATTGAAGAATTAGTTATGAGATAAAAGGAGTAGATGGTATGAATAGATGTATAATGATAGTCCCAAAGTTTGATAATGTAGAGGTTATAAATAAAATAAGACGAAAATATGATCCTGTAGAATCGCTAGTAGTACCCCATATAACTTTAGTTTTTCCTTTTGAGAGTGATTTGAGTGCGGAGGAAATAAAAGAACATGTTGAGAATGCAGTTAAAGATATGAAACCTTTTGATGTAGAGTTACAAGGAATAGTTTCTACAGAATCTTTTGATAATTTAATGTTTTTAGAAGTTAAAAAAGGTCATGAAGAACTAGAGAAGCTACATGAAAATTTATATACAGGAATTTTAAAAAAATATCGTCCAAAGTGGCTAGCTAATAGCAAGTTTAAAGCTCATATGACAGTTGGAAAAGTTGCAAAGAGATATGATTTATTAAAAGTACTTAGTAAGTTAGAGGCAGTACAAGATGTTTTTAAAGCTACTGTTACAGATGTTGTGGTTGAAGTAATAGGAAAAGATAGTTTATCTATAATAGAAAATGTTATACAGTTCTAATTTTTAAAAGTAGATGTTTCTTTATCTCCAATTTACTAGGGGATAAAGAAACATTACTTTATTATATGGATAGTTTATAAATTTATAGGTTAACCAT
Organism: Sarcina sp.; assembly: GCA_051650825.1. Taxonomy (GTDB): domain Bacteria; phylum Bacillota; class Clostridia; order Clostridiales; family Clostridiaceae; genus Sarcina. The sequence continues at coordinate 1,456 of JBOFRC010000304.1, forward strand.
AAATAATGCTTTTATAATAGGAATAGCAATTGCTATAGCGCATATAAATAATCCATATTTAGAGTATTTATCAGAAGTGTCTTTAGCACCTCGTCTTATCCCTTCAAGAGAAAGAATAGAAATAACTAAGTTCATATCAAAATTAGTAAAAATACATACGAGTAATGATATTAAACCTAGCACTATAGATATTTTACCGTTACGTTCTGAAGTGCGTTGTAAGGTTAAGTTTACTTTTTTCATAGCTTTTACTCCTTTCGAAAATGATATTTTTCTACATTATAGCAAAGTAGCATTAGTAGTAGAAATGTAGCTAAATACATATTTATAATTAAAAATAAAGGTTTTTTAAGGATTTTAAGGATAATAATAGAAAATTATAGTAGGCTGATAACTAAAGTGAGAAAATAAATAATATAGATTAAATAGTAAAGTTATAGAAAGTGATGTTAAAATTTTCAATTAAATTATGTATAAAAATACTTTAAAGATTTATTTTGAAAACTTTAACATTTTATTGTATAAAACACTTGAAAATACGTCTATTCAATGCTTTAATAAAGATATAGTCTAAGATTTTTATAGGAGTTAATAAGTAATTTTTATTTTAAATAAAAAGGAGAGGATATGACATGAATTTTGAGTTCAATGAAAGTACTGATCTGATTATAAATAATGATATTCTTATAAGATTTGAAAATCTAGATAATGAAAATATCGTAATGGAGCGTATATATATAAGTGATTTTGAAGGATTTGATTCAATAGTTTCTTTAAAAAATAGTTGGAGTGATAGAGACTTATTAGTCAAATTAAATATGTATATGCCTTTTTATGCTATTGATAATGCACTTAAATTTATTAGAAAAATAGCAAGTTAGACAAAGATGAAATTGAGACCTCAAGCGAAAGTTTGGGGTCTTTTAAATTATTCAAATATTTATTTCGTTAAAAGTTTATATAAAAAGGGGTTTTAGTGTGGAAAAGATATTAAAAAAATTAAATGGTGTTGCTCTTATTGATGATGGAAAAGAAGTAAAAATATATGCAAAAGGTTATGCAGATTTTGAAAAAAATATTTTGCATACAGAAAATTCTAATTTTAAAATTTGTTCAATATCAAAAATGTTTGTTGCTATTGCTATAAATCAATTAGCTGAAAGGCAACTATTAAAAAAGGATGATTTGATAAATAAATATATTGGAAATTGTTTTGTAGAGGAAAGTATAACAATATATAATTTACTGACACATACATCAGGGATAAAAAATTATATTATGTATAGAAAAGAAATAGCTTGGGATAAAGAGCATACAAGTGATTTTATTTTAAGTAAAATAAGCAAAAAGAAATTAAAGTTTAAAGTAGGAAGTAAATGGTCTTATTCTAATACAGGATATTATATTTTAGCCTTAATAATAGAAAAGGTATCTGGCTTAAAATATCATGAATATATTAAAAAAAATATTTTTGATGTTGCAAATATGAAAAATTCATCACTTTCACAGTGTAAAGATATGGAGTTTGTCCCATCACAAGCTAAAAATAGAAAAAGTAAATTCGATCTCAGTGATTCATTGCTATTTGGTGCAGGTGATGTAATATCAAATGTGAAAGATTTGCATAGGTTTGCAAAGGCTCTTATAGAGGGGAAGTTAGTTTCACTAGAGACATTAAGGGAAATGAGCAAACCAGTTTTTAAGGAAAATAAATTAAAGTATGGCGAGGGATTATTTATAAATAATTCTTTTGATATAGAAAATATAGGGCATTCAGGTTCACTGCCAGGGTATGCAACACAGCTTAGTATATATAAAGATACTGGTGTCATTAGTATAGTTCTTACTAATAATAGAGTTCTTATAAATCCTTTAGTTTACCCAGATATTAATGGTAAATATATAGAGGCCTGTATAGCAGAAAAAATATTTAATAAAAATATTAGTTTTATTAAGAAATCTTATCTATAAAATTTAGTAAATAAACATATGACTAAAACTATTACTTTAGTAACAATACAAAAAAATCTCCTAAAGTTATAATGAAAGCATAAACAAAGAGTTAGCTTAGATGTAGCTAAAACTTATGTTAATTAATGAAGAAAAATTTCTTATAGATCTTATTTTAAACAACTAGAAATATTAGAGATGTTAGAAATGAAATGTGAAACAAAAGAGCGTTAGGAGTGATTTAAGATGACAAGTATAGTAGTAATTGGTTTGATTATATATTTATTAGTAAAAAATACTGGAAAAGATAAAAAGATGACAACAAAAGGGTTATTAATAATTCCTATATTAATGATTTATGAAGTATATACAAGTTTGCAAGGCGTAAAGGGTATAACAATAGCTGATGAGGGAGTATTTTTTATAGCTATAGCCATTGGTGGTGTAGTTGGTCTAATAAGATCAAAATTTTATAGTTATAGAATAGAAGGGGATCAACTTTTTTATAAAAAACATATGACTGATACAATAATACTTTTAGGGTTTATAGCTTTAGAAGGAGTTTTAAGATATGTATTTAAAGCTTATGAATCAAACTTCTTCGTATTAGTAAATGTTTCATTAATGATGTTCGCAACAACTTCTGTAGTAGTTAGAAGAATAATGATGTTTATTGATTCAAGAAAGTTAAAGTATGTAAAACCATTAATATAAAAATTGAAATTTAAAGAGGCATAAAAATACTCCCTTTAAGGTAGCGTTAATAGGTATTTAGCGGGGCTACTCTAAAGGGAGAGATTTTAAATATGTCTCTTTGTTTTATTTTAAAGTTAAAATTTTATAAAAAGCCTAGAGGAGATAAAAAAAACTAAGCTTTTTATATGAATTAACAAGTAAGTAGTATAGTATCATTTTTTAGTATCATATGGAGGGAGTTTAGATGTTTCGTCGATATAGTTCCATATAATACTTAAAATAAATAATATAGCAATTACTAAATAGGTAGTATTAATTATTCTAAAGATTGACGGTAAAATAGTGATGAAATTTGATATAAAAATTTCAAAAAATTGTAGGCAAAGATATACTGTTATGAAGCTAAGTACTATTTTTATACATTTCATGATTACGGTCCTCCTTAGAATGGTTAATATCTATACCTCTATAATAGCTAGGAAGTTAACCGTATACAAATGAACTGAATTTATAGAATGTTAATCAATGTTTTATTGAATTTATAGATAGTAAGTTTGGAGTTTGTTTTATTATTAATTTATATGATAAAAAAGTCATTATATTGATTGTTTATCAATATAATGACTTTTTTATTTACAATTTGGAATCGCTTGTGACCTTGAATAGAAGGTGTTTTTTAATTGCTTTTTATAGAGGTTTTAAATTTTGTGTAGTGAAAATTTTATTTTAGTTTTTGTTGTAAAAAAGTTATATAACAGGAATATACAAGTCCTATATAAGTACATAAACAAAGCGATTGCAAAGTTATGTAAAGTTTTTACATTATTAATTAGAATAAATATTAAAAAGAAAAATTTATATTATTTTATAAAATTTTTATAATTACTTTAAGGGATTTTTAAACTCAATTATTATAATAAAAACATAAACAAAACAAAAACGAAATAAAAAACAAAAGATTAGTTAGTAAAAGAAAAAAACAAATATTAGATAAAACTTATTGGAGGTTGATTTTTATGAATAAATTAGAAGTATTATATGGTGTGGTTAAAGAAATTAGAGATAAATCAGAATTTGCAGCAGTTGTTAAAGGTAATGTAACAAGAAATGGAGAAACAATAGTTTCAATAGAAAATGATGTGTATAAAAACTGTGAGAAAAAAGAAGCAACAGCACAAATTAGTGGATTCTTTATTGAAAATGGAAATAAAGTAGAAGTAAAAGAAAGTTTAGATGTAGCAGCTTTAAAAGCTAAGAAAAAAGCTTACATGAAAGAAAAATTAGAAGGTAAAGAAATTTCAAAACGTAAATGTAAATTAACAAAAGCAATGTTTGGATTAAAACTTTTAAATGAAATAGAATTAGTTGAAGAAGGTGAGTTCAACGTTCTTAAACTTGATGGTGCTTTTATTAAACAAATGATGGAAGAAAAAATGAAAAATAAAAAATGTAACTGTGATCCAGAGAAAAAAGTACAAGTGCTAAAAGAGTTAGGAGTTCCTGAAAGCCTTATAGCATTACACGCTACAGCTATGAAAGCTATTCACGAAGTTTGTGATTCAAAACAAGCTAGAATCTATGTAGATAAAAACAATAGAATTAACAAAGTTCTAGTAGAAGGAAAATCAAATTCTACTAATGATACATTCAGATTAGAAGTAGTATCAAAATAAATTTTAGATAAGTCCTATAACGATTTTATTTGAATCAATGTAAATTTACTTAAAAACCTAAAACCCTGAAAATGTAATGTAGAATACTAACTTTAATAAATCAATTATAGATATTCCTTTTAAATAATTATAATAAGACTGTCTTTATATAAAATCAATTTTATGGAAAGACAGTTTTTTTATGGATTATTTTAAGGGGAGATATTCTATTTTAAAGCTAATTTAACAAATATACATTTGAAACTCTCTTTTTTGTAATAAATAAAAATTCAAAAATCAGTTTTAAATTATCGCATTAAAGTATAAAATAAATTAGGGTAGTAAAATGAACAAAAACTTTTCCTTGGAGTTTTTGACTATCTATTTTAGAGAATTTAAGAGGTGATTTAGAAAAAAGAAGATAAAAGGAGAGAATTAGCTATGAAAATGGAAAGATCAATAGTTGACAGAAAATTTGGAGTAATAGACATTATTATCTTTTTAGTATTAGGATGTTTATTATATCTAGCTTTAACTCCAGCGATTCATGGTCATATAAAACCAAGTGATGTTGGAAGTACAATCTCAACGAATATAAAGTACATACCTATGTACATGTTAAAGTCAGTAGGTAGAATGCTCGCAGCATATGTACTATCTTTAGTATTTACTCTTATTTATGGGCACATAGCAGCTCATAATGAAAAGGCTGAAAAGGTGATGATTCCGATTTTAGATATACTACAATCTATACCAGTATTATCATTTTTACCAGCTGTATTAATTGGGCTTATGGCTTTATTCCCAAAAGATAATATAGGAGTAGAACTTGCTAGTATTATACTTATTTTCACTAGCCAAGCTTGGAATATGACTTTTAGTTTTTATGATACAACTAAGAGAATGCCAAATGATTTAAAAGAAGCATCACAAGTTTTTAAACTAAATAAATGGCAAAAATTTAGAACACTTGAGTTACCTTTTGGAGTTATTGGACTTGTTTGGAACAGTATGATGTCTTGGGCTGGAGGATGGTTCTTCCTTATGACATGTGAAATGTTTACTATGAATGGAAGAACATATGCATTACCAGGAATAGGATCATATCTACAGGTTGCTGCTGATAATGATAATATTAAAGCATTATTATGGGGAATACTTTCTCTAATAGTTGTTATAGTATTAATGGATCAGTTAATTTGGAAACCACTAAATGTTTGGGCTGATAAGTTTAAAATGGAACTTACTCAAACAGAAGTGCCACATTCAGCGATTTTAACAGTACTTAGAAGATCTGTTATAGTAGGTTTTATTACAGATAAAATCTATGGTTCTATAGTTTATCTATTTGCAGATAAATTAGATCCTATCATAACAAAGCTTGAAGAGAAAAAACAAGAGAGAACTGGAAATGATACTTTAGGAGTAATTATAAAATGGGTAATTAGAATAATAGTAATAATAGGTTTTATATATTTAGCATTTAATGCAAGTAAATTAATTATGACATTATCCACAAAAGAACTTTTAAGTTTATTCCCAGCTGTTGGAGCAACTTTCTTAAGAGTTTTAGCAGCACAAATAATTGCTTTAATTTGGACAGTACCTGTTGGTGTTGCTATAGGGCTTAATAAAAAGTTAGCAAGAATATTCCAACCATTAATTCAAATAGCAGCGTCAGTACCTGCTACAGCAGTATTCCCTATTTTATTAATTTTCTTAGTAAATAAAATAGGTGGATTAAACATAGCTGCTGTTATATTAATGCTTTTAGGAACACAGTGGTACATTCTATTTAACGTTATTGCTGGAGCTATGGCGATTCCTGAAGAACTTAAAGAAGCTTCTAAAACTTATGGAGTTACTGGACTTAAAAAATGGAAAATATTAATACTTCCAGCTATATTCCCTTATTTAGTAACTGGTATGATAACAGCAGCAGGTGGTTGCTGGAATGCTAGTATAGTATCTGAATATGTAACATTTGGAGGAAAAACTGTTACTACAGTTGGTCTTGGTGCATTAATATCAGAATCTACAGCATCAGGAAATTTTGCAATGTTACTTTTAGCTACATTAACAATGGCTTTAGTAGTTGTTTTATTAAATAAGTTAGTATGGAAAAGACTTTATAAAATAGCAGAAACTAAGTTTAAAATGGAATTATAGGAAGAGGTGAACCACATGGTAAAACAAAAAGAATTTATAAAAGTTGATAGTATTGTTAAACATTTTGGAAAGGTTGATAATCCTACACTTAGCGACGTTAATTTAACAATAAATGAAGGAGAGTTTGTAGCCATACTAGGACCATCAGGTTCAGGTAAATCTACTCTTCTTAGAATAATAACAGGACTTGCATCTCCAGATGAAGGAGAGGTTATTCTTGATGGGAAAAAGGTTGAGGGAGTAACATCTGCGGCTGCTATAGTATTTCAATCATTTGCATTATATCCTTGGCTTACAGTTCGTGAAAATGTTGAACTTGGGTTAAAGGTTAAAGGATTCCCAAAAGATTATACAAAGGATAAAGCAGAAGAACTTATCGGTCTTATAGGGCTTGATGGATTCGAAGAAGCGTATCCTAAGGAATTATCAGGAGGAATGAGACAAAGGGTTGGATTTGCTAGGGCATTAGCAGTAGAACCTAAGCTATTATGCTTAGATGAACCATTTTCAGCACTTGATTACTTAACAGCAGAAAACTTAAGAACAGAACTTGTAGACCTTTGGGAAGAAAAAAGAATGCCTATTAAAGGTATTATAATGATAACTCACGGAATAGAAGAAGCTGTTCTTATGGCAGATAAAATAGTCATGCTTAGTAAGAAGCCAACACATGTTGCTGGTGAAATAAAAGTGGACTTGCCACATCCAAGAAATAGAAAATCTAAGGAATTCGAACGTATAGTAGATAAAGTATATAAACTATTGATTGAAGGTAAATTAGAGGATCAAGAAACAGTTGCTGATGTTGAGGAAGTAACTTTAGTTGAAGAAGAAAAGCAAAAGCCAGCAGCAATTCCACCAGCACAGGTTGGAGTTATGGAAGGGCTTCTAGAGCTTATAGATGATAATGGCGGAAAAATGGACATTTACCATCTAGGAGGAGATTTATTAATGGAAATTGATGATCTGTTCCCTAATATAGAGGCTATTGCAATGCTTGGATTTGCAGAGGTTAAAGAAGGAGATATCTTCATAACTGAGCTTGGAAGAACTTTTGTTAATTTAGATAAAGATGAAAGTAAAGATTTATTTAAAGAACAAATAGAAAAGTTATCTACATTTAAAATCATAATGAATGTGCTTAAAGGTAAGGCTAATCAAAAAATGAAGGAAGAATTCTTTACAGAGTTATTCAAAAAACATTTTGGTACAAGCGAAATAGAAGAGCAAATGGATATAATAATCAGCTGGGCAAGATATGCAGAGTTATTCTATTATGATCAAGATACAGAAGAGCTTTATTTAAAAGAAGATTAGAAAATAAAACAAGGGATAGTATTTAAGTACAAGTAATTTGCTTAAATACTGTCCTATTTTATTATATGGAGTTTTAAATAATTTAAATTTTATTTAGAGGGAGTGAGAAAAATAAGAGATAATAATAGACTTTTAAAGAAGATGAGAAGAAGACACAAAGTCTGTCATGAACATTTTGAAAAAAATAGAGAAGAGTTTATGAAATTAAGAAGAAATTTTCTGTTTTTTAAAGTTCTTACAATTTTGATAGTAATTTTTATAATAGCATATATTTTTCATGTGACTGGTTTTGAGGCTATAGCATTCTTTTTAGCTGGAATGATAGTAGCTATAGAAATTATAAATATTTTTATATATGATAAATTTAACAAGAAAATTTTACGCCCAGTAAAAGCTTTAAAGGATGGAATGTTAAAGGTTGCAGATGGTGATTATACAGTTAGAGTTGAAAATAATGCTAGAAATGAAATTGGAACTTTAATTGATGAATTTAATAATATGATAGAAAAATTAGAAGAGAGTAGAAAGTTAAAAAAAGAGTATGAAAAAAATAGAAAAGATTTGATAGCTAATATTTCACATGATTTAAAAACCCCTATAACATCAATTAAAGGGTATGTGGATATTATATGTGATGGTCAAATAGAGGATGAACAAAAAATAGATAGATATCTTGAAATAGTAAAGAATAACTGTGATTATATGAATAATTTGATAGATGACTTATTCTTATTTTCTAAGCTTGATATGCAAA
>JBOFRC010000305.1:0-1440 GCA_051650825.1 Sarcina sp.
AAGGATCCTGAGACTGAAAACAGTGCGGCTAAAGGTCAAAGGTCAGTATGAAGACACAGGTCAGAGGTCAAAGGTCAGTATGAGGTCTCTGTGTTTGTCTCTGTCTGACTGTCCTCTGTCTCCTCTGCAGAGAGACGAACAGAAGACGCTCCTCTGCTGGCTGAGCAATCTGTTTGATCGGTCTGTCGGTGGATCTTTGATTATTGATCCGATCTGACTTTGGATCAGAGAGAAAATGGAGGTGAAGCAGCTGATGGAGGACGGATCTTTATCTTCGTGTGAAACAGGACGAGTTGTTAGTTACAACAACATCGTCCCGACCGTGAAGGAAGAACTTCATACGAGACGAGATGAAACGCTGAAACCTGCTGAAAGAAAATTTTATTCAACGAGGAGAAAATAAACAATATAATCACAGAACAAGAACAGAACCAGAAGCTGCACAAACTCCAGAAATCGTTTCCAGATATTACAGTGAGGCTTGAAATGAGTGCAGGAAGGATTCTAAAGCTCTTTAGTACCGAGAGAAGATGTTTCGTCCGTTTGTCTGATGATGAACGAGCTGTTGTGAATATGTGATTTTTCATTTTCATGTCATTTTTCTAAGTGTTTGTTGTAAATGAGACTGAAAGCATTCATGTTTTCTTCCAGGAGTTTTAATTCCTCCATTCACTCTAAACACAAGGTACATATATTGTGTGTTAGCATGTTATGTAACGTCACTGTCGCGTCTTTAATAATTCACGTAATTCATGGACGACAGCTTCCTTACTTCCTGTCAATCAGCAGTAATTAGGAGGCTACTCAAGGAAAACTCTTAGTTAACGGCCTCGTTGTAGAATATGGTATAATAAGTGCTTTAAAATGACTAAATAAGAGCCAGTATGCTACTAATATGCATGCTAATAATTACTAGTTAATGATGAATATGTGTACCTTAATAAAAGTGTTACCCTTATATAAAAGAAAATTTTATTCAACGAGGAGAAAATAAACAATATAATCACAGAACAAGAACAGAACCAGAAGCTGCACAAACTCCAGAAATCGTTTCCAAATATTAAAGTGAGGCTTGAAATGAGTGCAGGAAGGATTCTAAAGCTCTTTAGTATCGAGAGAAGATGTTTCGTCCGTTTGTCTGATGATGAACGAGCTGTTGTGAAGATGTGATGCAGATAAAAAGTCAAAGTTAATGTCGACTGTTTCCTACGGAAGCCCTGAGAGACCAATTAGGGGAAATCTGGTCTAAATGGTTTTCTCTCCTGTGTTTATGACTTAAGAACAGGTGAAAAAAAGGTTTCGGGATAAAGTTTCTCAGTTCCTTAAAAAGATTCATCTGTGGAAACAGGTGGGAAAAAAGTTTTGGTGGGTTTAAATTATTTTTTTGTTCATTTTTCTAAGTGTTTGTTGTAAATGAGACTGAAAGCATTCATGTTTTCT
>JBOFRC010000306.1:0-4290 GCA_051650825.1 Sarcina sp.
TTTTGATTTCTAAAAAATCATTAGTACAATTAAATGATTTGAGAAGAGATAATGAAACTGACATATATTTAAGAGTTTCAAAACTACACACTAATATTATATTTGTTAATTAGGGGGATTTTGGTGTTAAGTAAATTAATAGACAAGCAAAGAGAACATATGGAAAAGGCTAAAGTAAAAACTAAAGAAAGAAATACTAAAATTGAAGATGTTAGAGTTAATGGTATCAACAAACTAGATAGTAAATTTAATTCAATTCAGCAAGAGCTAGAAGTAAGTAAAGAAAAAAATGATAAGAAGATAGATAAAGCAAATGAAAAAATATTGACTACTAGAATAAAGGAGCAGATTAAAGAGGATGAAGCTCCAAGTTGTTCTAAGTGTGGAAGTAAACATATAACAGCACAAAAACAAGGCTTTGGAATTAGGAAAGCAGTTGTTGGAGTTGTTGCTCTTGGTCTAGTTGGATCATTAGCTGGGGGAATTAATAAAAATAAAATAGAGCTTACATGTTTAAAGTGTGGGCATAGATTTAAAATTAAAAAGTAATTTTAGTAAGACTAGGAGTAAAGTTTGCTTCTAGTCTTTTTATTTGGTTAAATGTTACAAAAATGAACATTTTTAATAAAAAAGTTCAAAAAGTGAGAATATTACATAAAAAATCATCATATTATATATCAGAAAGTAAGAAAAATTAAGCAAAAGGGTGTGTTTTTATGATTTTAGGTTCAGACATAGGAAGTTATGCAGTTAAAACATCTGAGAAGAAAAGTTTTTTATCTTTGGTTCAAAGAGATAATGGTTTAGGCTTTAATGATGGTGTTATTGAAATTAATGGAGAGAGTTTTCTTGTTGGACAAGGTGAATATGATAATGAGTATAGAAAGTGCAGAAAGAGAAATTTTCTTACCTTATTATATACCTCAATTGCTATGAGTTCAGAAGATGAACATAACAAAATAATTGTAGGGCTTCCAATTAGTCAATTTAAGAGGGATAGAGAGGAGCTTAGGGAAAGGATTTTATCAAGTAGGGAAGCAAATATTATTTATGCTGGTAAGGAAAGAAAAATTATAATTGATGATGCTGATGTTTATTGTGAGGGGCTTGGAGCAGTTGAGAGTAATTTTGATGGGGTAATTGTTGACTTAGGAGGTAGAACAACAGATATATTTCGAGTATCTAATGTAACAGGTAAAAGTCATATACAGAATCCTTTTTCAGAGCCAGTTGGTACTTTAAATCTATATAGTGATTTTATTAAAGATATTAATACAAGATATGGGCTTAACTTAAAAGCAAATGAAGCAGAAAGAATTATTAAACAGGGGCTTAAGATAAAGGGAAATAAAGTTGATATATCTAAATCATTAGGAGTTTTTAAAGATTATGTTGAAATGATAATTGATAAGTTAAAGGTTGAATATCCGATTGATACTTTAGATTTAAAGTTAATGGGTGGTGGTGCTTTAATTCTTGGAAGGAATATTAAGAAAAAATTTAATCATGCAGAAATTATCCAGGATAGTATTTTTACAAATGCTATTGCTTATAGAAAGGTTGGTGAAAAGAAATGGCTAAAAGGATGTCAGTAAGTTTTAAAGAGAGGGAAACATTTTTATATGAGCATATACAAAAGCAATTAGATCCTTTATATTATATTAAAAATTTAGTGTTTCAGGATATTAATAGTAATGGAACACAGGAAAATATAAAGTCTGAAAAAAATGAAACAAGTGTTCCAGTAGAAACAGATGATTTTGAAATTATTTTTGAGTAGGTGATTAATTTGAAAGAAGTTAAAAGTTTAGAGTTAGAATTAGATAAGTTCAAGGAGCTCTATGGAAAATGCTTAAAAAGAATTGCAGAGTTGCATGGAGTTATTAATAAACTTGAGGAAGAAAATGAAGTTTTGAAAGCAAAAACTAATGTTGGAAGAAAAGCTTTTGATGATGAAGCTACAATATTAATGATGTTTGATATGTATTGTGATGGATATAGCTTTAGCAATATTGCAGCATATTTAAATGAAAGAAATATAAAAACTAAAAAAGGAGGTACCTGGGCAAAGAGTTCTGTAAGTCTAATTTTGAAGAAAAATATTGATTTATTAGATGAAGAGATGCAAATAGTTTTTAAAAGCAATCTAAATAAGAAGAATAAAAAAGATATTGTACAGCTTGTCTAGTAATTAGTTGAACATTATATGTTGATAATGAGAGAGCGACGTTGTACGCCTAATCGGTGGATGAAGTCCCTCAAACAATATGATTTTTTGAGAATTTTGAGAAAAGGGAGAGAGTGGAAGATGAGTGTGTTTTTAAAATATGTGAAGAGTAGTGAGATGTATGAGAATATAAAGAGAGGACCGATGAAAGAGGAGGGGCAGTATAGAACAGAAAGGATTTATATTAGAATGACTAAAGAAGAAAAAGAAATGTTAGAGATCTTTGCTAAGTTGCAGCACAAAACTAAGTCTGAGTTTATAAGAGATTTGATTTTTAATAAGTACTTTGATGATTTTATTAAGATAGCAAGATAAAAAAAGAGCTTAACTTAATCTGGTACATTAAGTTAAGCAGGGTGTGATGATAAATGGATTATTTTTTTAAATGTTTGAAGTAAAGACGAATACAGTCTTCGATATAAATGCTAAGTTCATCTTTATTTTCAGAATTTAAAAGAGTTCTTCCAAGTATAGTATCAACACTAGTATTGAAACAATTTGCAATGTCAATCAAAAGGCTTAAAGAAGGTTCGGATAGACCAGTTTCCCAATGAGAAACAGTTGTCCTACTGACTTTAAGTCTTTTTGCTAGGTCGCCTTGTGTAAGGCAATGAATTTCTCTTAGCATTTTTAAATTTTCTTTAAACATGATTTATCACCTTTGAAAAATTTTACAATATTACTATATGTCTTGTCCTTAAATGTTCAGAATTGTATAATTTAAGGTGGTAAATGTTCATTTATTTAACTATAAGTATTGCAATTAAGTTTATTATATTATAATAAGATGGTAAGTATGATACTAAATAGGATAATTTGAACATTTTTTCTATCATGAGAATAATATCTGTTAGAACCAAAGGAGGAGGCACGAACCTTTTCATTTATCGAGGGTGCTAGACCTAAATTATATTGCAGGGGAATTTTAGAAAGGAAAGAATATTTATATTAAATGTTTTAGTACATTTAACTTTCTCATAGATGAATGAAGAAGAGTAGATATAATTTCATTGCTTTGGAGATAAATAGAATTATTTAAAGGCTAATGGATAATTTACTTAGTTTTAAATTAATGACAGAAGGAAGTGTACTTATAATTATGAAGAAAAGAGTTATCCTAATAAAAAGAAAAGTTAAAAGTATAGCTAAAGAAAAAGGAGTAGCTGAAAAGAATGAACTTAAAGTGAAAGAAAAATCTAAGCAATAAACTAAACTAAAAAAAGTGTCAAACTTTTAATTAATAAAAGAAAAAGCATATAATTTAAATTTTCTAAATTATATGCTTTTTTTTAGGCATTTTACACCGTATAGATTAAAATAAACTAAAATATAAAGAGATGTTTTAAAAAGTTGTACGAGCTCAAAGGTGCTAAAACAGTACGTTTTAACATAAAACGAAATATTATAAAAGTGCTTTTTACGTCTCCAGAGGTCGTGAGTTCGAGTCTCACTGGGTGTACTCTAAACATAGATAAAACCTAAGTTTGTTAATTTTAACTTACCTAGGTTTTATTATTTTACACCGTTTTTTGCCCCTTATAAATAATTCTCCTTAATTTTGTCCTTGATAGTTTTTTAGGTTATATTAAATGAAAAGTATTTTTAACTTATTAATAATGTAGAATACTACGAAATCTATATTATTTAATATTTTAGGGCTATATAAATTTAATAAAAGTGAAATTATTTATTATCTAATAAGAGATTAGTTAATTGCAGAAATAGTGATATACGCTTAATTTACGATGGTTTCATGAAAAATAAAATTTTTTGTAGAAAAATGTTGACATGTAATAAAAAACTTGATAGAATAGTAAAAGTCAGGACGGAGTCCTTTAAAATAAATATGTATCTTTAGCTCAGTTGGATAGAGCAACGCCCTTCTAAGGCGTGGGTCTGGGGTTCGAATCCCTAAAGGTACACCATATCGGGGTGTGGCGCAGATGGGAGCGCGCGTGCTTTGGGAGCATGAGGTCGCAGGTTCAAGCCCTGTCACCCCGACCAGTTATGCGGGTATAGTTCATTGGTAGAACGTCAGCCTTCCAAGCTGAATAGGCGAGTTC
>JBOFRC010000307.1:0-1089 GCA_051650825.1 Sarcina sp.
GAAAAGACCCAGACTAAATACCCAAGGGGAGGTGAGACAACGAGACACAGGTGCAAACAATCAAGGGAGGACCAACAATCAAAACTGGAGGGAAAACACAGACAGGAAGTAAAAACACAAGACACACAAGGGAAGGAGACTACTACAAAATAAAACAGGAAGTGTCAACACCAAAACTACCACACAATAGCACTGCACCGTTTGAGGCCTTCTTTTTATATTGTGTTCCGCTGTAAGTCACCTCACAGGTATAAACAGCTTTACTGTCCCAGTCTGTGTTTTTGACCTTCAGGACACTGACAGCTGAATGTAACTCTCCAGTTTTTTGGATGGGACTTTGAATGTAGTCGTTCAACTCTGCGCCATTCTTTTTCCACTTAAATGAGTCAAGTGTTCCATTGCGACCGTCCTCAATCGTACACACCAGGGCCTGGGAGTCTTCACTTGGCACCGATACCAAAGTCACTTTTGGAGGCTCTGAACAGGTGGAGGAAACAGCAGAGTTACAGTCATCCATTTTTATATTATGCTGTATTATTCACCTGCAAGTGACAAGATGATTGTCTCAAAGGAAAAAATTATGTTTCAGACAGACGAAGGAAATGTGAGGGAATAAATATTGCTGAACATTCATAGATAAAAGCAAGCTGAATGGGGAGGACATACTGACCCATGATTTGCTGAAGAAATTAGAGAGACATGTTAGCAAATTGAAAAATCACATACTGTGCACTTGTAGATCGTGGGTAGATCCGTTATGATGTACTGAACATTTGAAAGACTTCCTTGAATCCCAGTCAGATTTGGATACTTGGACCAAACTGACTCCTGTATATTTGTTGTTTTTCTCATCTGGAGGATAATTCACAGAAGGCAGGGCGGTCCCACTGGCATCGGTCCACTGGAAAGTAAGACTCTTTGGGTAGAAGTCGCGTGCAAGACAACCAACAGTGATTTTATCTGCAGGCCCAGAGTTGCACTGAACCAAAGGGAACAGAGTCGGTGATGCAACTGTTACTGTGAAAGAGTTTTATAAATGTCAAAACATGTAAATACCAATAAAGGTAAATTAAATTACAGATGATCAAT
>JBOFRC010000308.1:0-3117 GCA_051650825.1 Sarcina sp.
GTAGAAAAACACGGACCATGAACCAGGCTGTCAGACCCGAGGGAGTGGCGTGCCGAAGCCCGTAAAAAGCGTTCATAGTCGGGCTACAGACTTCCAGTAAACACCCCCCACCCCCATGTCGGTTCGGAGATCCACGCCCGCTGAGCGGGGAAGGGCATCCCGGGGGGAGATGCGCATTCCTGGGCAAGCTAGGGGTGAAAGACACCACGGAGGAAACCCCTCCTCCGAAAATAAAACTAAGTCCAAAAATCTTGTCGCGGGAGGGAGCTCCAAGACTCCCCCCGAAACTCCCTGTGCAGGCCAGGGAGAGTGCCTCGGCACGGGCACGGTCGGTTCGGTCGTCCTCCTCCGGAGGTCGGTGGCGTGCGCTTACGGTCCAAAAACGGACCGTTAGGTTATTGTCGGAGAAGGGCGGTAACGGTTGACTAGTCCTCCTCCTCCTCCTCCTCCTCCTCCTCCTACGGCGGCGGCGGCGGAAGCGGATACAGGTTGGCAGGCCTGGGAACGGACGCGCCCAGGGAAGGGGCGCCGAGTGCGGTTCGAGACTTCCGGTAATTGAGGCCAAGGGGCCGTTTGTTATTTTTCACCTGGTCGAATGGAACTTGAGACGCGCCAGGGGCAGGCCATTGCCCGGTCGACGCGACCGCGATGGGCAAGCCGTACCTCCCCGCTCAGCGCATCGAATGTCAGACGCCGCCCCCGCCCTCCGGGGACTCGGGGGCGAGACGGTCGAATCCGGGAGACTCAGACGGTCGGTCGGAAGCGAAGGTCCGCGCCAGCGGCGGCGTGCGCGCGGAGGGAAGCTCGGACGCCGGGGGCTCTGCGCCACGCGCACCCCCCGGCCGAGAGCCGACCTCGGCCCGCGTCCCGCGTAGAAAAAGCACCCTTTCCGGGTTACGGCCTCGATCCAGAGGCCGCCCCCCTCCACTCAGCCCCCTTCGAGGCGGAGGAGTTCCGCACGCGCCCTATGAGCGGCCGGGCCGTCTCTCGCCCTCGTCGGGCCTGAGTCGGAACGAGACCCGTGTGTAGGAAGCAAGCGCGTCGCGGCGCCCCCTCCCCCCCCCGTCCCGGGGTCGATCCGGTCTGTATGTCTCACGCGCAGAAGGGGTCCGGGCGACCGCGCGCGCCCTATGAGCGGCCGAGCCGTCTCTCGCCCTCGGGCTTGAGCGGAGCGAGACCCGTGTGTAGGAAGCGAGCGCGCCGCGGTCGCCACGTGCGGAAACGGCAAGGTCTGTCATCCAAGGAAGGCAAAAAGGGGGTCCGGGCATCCCAGGGAGGATGCGCCGTCTGGGGCGGTACGAAAAGCGAATGGCGCTCGGAGTCGAAACCCTCCGCGAAAAAGGACAAAGTCCTAAAAGCTACGTGCTTACGGACCTCCCCGGCTGGCCACCGAGGGAAGGCGTGCCCCCGGGCACTGTCGGAAAGGCAGGGCGGGCGAACGAACGAACCTTGAGGTAGTGACGAAAAATAACCACAGACCGAGGGAATGGCGTGAGCCCAGAGAGAGCGCACTGTGTGCGGGCTAGAGACTTCCAGTAAAAATGACGGTCGGAGGAAAAAAAAAATTCCTTTCGAAAAATTAACCAAGTCCAATCTGCTGAACGGACTCACAAAAAGCTCCGTGCTATCAGACCTCCCTGGCCTGCCCACCAGGGAGGGTGCCTCGGTCCCCGGGCACAGAAGGGGGGCGAACCTTGAGGTAGTGACGAAAAATAACCACAGACCGAGGGAATGGCGCGAGCCCAGAGAGAGCGCACTGTGTGCGGGCTAGAGACTTCCAGTAAAAATGACGGTCAGAGGAAAAGAAAAAAATTCCTTTCGAAAAATTAACCAAGTCCAATCTGCTGAACGGACTCACAAAAAGCTTCGTGCTATCAGACCTCCCTGGCCTGCCCCCAGGGAGGGTGCCTCGGTCCTGGGCACAGAAGGAAAGGAAGGGCGAACGAACCCTTGAGGCGGTGACGAAAAATAACCACAGGCCGAGGGAACGGCCCCCCGCATAAGCCCGTAAAAAGTGTTTCGGGTTTCGGCTTGAGACTTCCAGTAACGGCCCTCACGCTGGTCGAATGGAACTTGAGACGCGCCAGGGGCAGGCCATTGCCCGGTCGACGAGACCGCGATGGGCAAGCCGTACCTCCCCGCTCAGCGAGTCGAATGCCAGACGCCGCCCCCGCCCTCCGGGGACTCGGGGGCGAGACGGTCGAACCCGGGAGACTCAGACGGTCGGTCGGAAGCGAAGGTCCGCGTCAGCGGCGGCGTGCGCGCGGAGGGAAGCTCGGACGCCGGGGGCTCTGCGCCACGCGCAACCCCCGGCCGAGAGCCGACCTCGGCCCGCGTCCCGCGTGGAAAAAGCACCCTTTCCGGGTTACGGCCTCGATCCAGAGGCCGCCCACCTCCACTCGGCCCCTTCGGGGCGGAGGGGTTCCGCACGCGCCCTATGAGCGGCCGGGCCGTCTCTCGCCCTCGTCGGGCTCGAGTCGGAACGAGACCCGTGTGTAGGAAGCCAGCGCGTCGCGGCGCCCGCTCTCCCCCCCCCCGTCCCGGGGTAGATCCGGTCGGTATGTCTCACGCGCGGAATGGCACGCTCTATCATCCAAGGAAGGCAAAAAGTGTCAAGTGTTATGGCAATATTGACACGCACGGAAGGCAGGCCGGAAAAAAACGCCTCAGAGATGGTGACGAAAAATAACCACAGGCTCGAGGGAATGACGCGAGCCCAGAGAGAGCGCACTGTGTGCGGGCTAGAGACTTCCAGGAAAAATGACGGTCGGAGGAAAAAAAAAATAATTCCTCCTGAAAAATTAACTAAGTCCAATCTGCTGAACACACAAAATAACCACAGGCCGAGGGAATGACGCAAGCCCAGAGAGAGTGCACTGTGTGCGGGCTAGAGACTTCCAGGAAAAATGACGGCCGGAGGAAAAAAAAAATTCCTCCCGAAAAATTAACTAAGTCCAATCTGCTGAACACACAAAATAACCACAGGCCGAGGGGATGGCCTTGCATAAGCCCGTAAAAAGCGTTTTGGGTTGGGCTAGAGACTTCCAGTAACGGCCCCGAGCCGGTCAGAAAAAGTCTAAGACTTGTGATGAACACTCACAAAAGCTCCATGCTGTG
>JBOFRC010000309.1:0-1796 GCA_051650825.1 Sarcina sp.
GAACTGAAATGCTGAATGAGAGACTGCATTGAGTTACAGAGGCTAGACAGGAAGTGACATCATGACTTCAGTTCTCTGTTGTTTCCTCCGTCCTTCACTAAAGGTCATAAGGTACCACCAACAATGACGACAACACCAAAAACAACACCACCTCCACCTCCACCTCCAACAACAAGACGAACCACGCCTCCACCTCTTCCAGCACCATCAACACCGCCTTCACCTCCAACAACAAGACGAACCACGCCTCCACCTCTTCCAGCACCATCAACACCGCTGGTAAACACAGGTATGATGACGTTAGTGCATATGTTACACATTATGAGAAAAATAGTTGGAATATTTGAATCTGTTGTTGGAGTAATCAGGTGAGAGCAGTGAGCTGTGCGTGTCGGTGAGGGATGTGGATGACACATGTAAGTTATAGGTTTCACCAATAAGCACCTTATTATCAGAGATGTTAGGATATTAACATGAAAGCAGTTACATGATGTATGAGTCAGCACAATTTGGTTACCTCGAGACAGCTGAGCTAAAGTACGCAGTCCTGGCACCGGAAAGTGATTAAAGGCCAGTGGGCTCGCTGGCTCTTTTTTCTAAAAAAAATGACTACTTTGTTCTCAAAACATACATTTTTTTTCTTGTAATATTATGAATAAATTCTCTGTATCTCAGATTGTTTTCCCCCCAAACAGTGGCCCGTCTGGGCAATTGTACACCGTTAATGTACGTTCACTAAAAGTGCTCGTTTCTGCCACTGACAGGCTCAGATTGCTGTTCTGCGTGTCTGATAACATCGTGGAAAGGATCCTACAGAGAGAGAGCTTTTTGTTAAAGTGCGAGATCCCTGTGTTTAACCAGAAACAGCTGTTATAAAATGTGTAAAATTACAGAAGGTTCCCTTTAACGTGTAAGCAACATTTTGATGTTGTAGGTTGAGGTGCAGTTAATTTGAACTACTATACGTATATGAATGAGATGCCTTATCTCTTATGTTCTGTATGAAAAAGCTGTCAAATACCTGTAGTGCAATTACAATAGTAGAAGCATAAAGCAGAAATACCCAAGTGATTATGAACTGTACTTAAGTACAGCACTGAAGTAAATGGTTTTGGTCAGAGGTTGCTACGACCCTGTACTGCTGTATATCTGACACGCATTATATCTGTATGTACTGTTTTATTTTGTAAGCCGTTATGAATTTTCACTTTGTCTTCCAGCTGCTCCTGAAGACCAGCAACTACAGCATGGTTTGGTGTTTGGAATAACTACCGTCCTCCTCCTCCTCCTCCTCCTCCTCCTCGTCCTCCTCCTCGTCCTCATCATCATCGTCTTGTCCTTTAGGAGACACATGTCCAACAGACGAGGTAAATAAAGCCTGACCTGGACTTTTATCTCAAAAACACGTCAGATGAAAAGCATTTTCAATCAAATTACTGAATGCCGAAAGTCGATTTAAAAAATTGATTAAAAATAAGAAGAAAAATTAAAGAGCCCTTGTTATTACAGGCAGGCAGCTTCTCTTAGAGGAGAAAATCCTATAATATTATTTTTAGCACTACCAGTAAAAATTCTGATATTATGTCCGAAATCACTCCCTCGTTCATTCATTCACTACTTCCTGTAGACACTCAATAGTTTATGCATTAGTAAGCAGTCAATCATCATTTTGTGTCATCACTGACAGATTTTTTGGGCACTATGGTGCATATATTTATTCAGAGTTCAGTTCAGACATCCTAATAAAATGGTAAAAATGTATACACCACAATACATGGTAAACAGAGTGATTCTGG
>JBOFRC010000310.1:0-1004 GCA_051650825.1 Sarcina sp.
GTTCATTCTGGCAAACGGTCTGATTCAGTCTCTGACTAAGTTCATGCTGCATTTCTGTTTGGGAACAAACATCAAAGGAAAATATCTAATAATCAGCAGATAGTCTGTGAGTGTGTGGGTGGTACAAAGTGGGCATAGGCCAGAAGCAGTGATCCACTTAGATAACAGCCACACACACACACACACACACACACACACACACACACACACACACACACACACACATTAACTTGGTGACAGCTGCACGGTGTTTCAGCCTGATGTGATTAATATAAATATTCAGTCCATTCAGATTATATTAAATGATGAAACAATAGTTCTTAAACAGTCTTTTTGCTTCTTCATCTTAAATACTTAGTTGCTCGACAGCTGGGCTTCATAGTGACAACATTTAATAGACAGCAGCAGTGTGAATCTAGAAAGTTGATGTCGGTCAGTCTGTGTGTCGTTTGATCCGACGGTTTGGTCCGGAACAATTGGATTTGGATTTTATTGTCACTCCTTCAGTGGGCTGTTACATTTTCATCATGTAGAAAATGTCTCCAGTTAGCTGCTCAGTGTCTGGATGGCAGAGCCAGAGACAGAGCTCCAGACGGAGACAGATACTGGGATCTTCTTTGTTTTTCTTTTCATTGACATATCTACAGAGGTGTGGAGCAGAAAGTGGCAAACAGATGTCTGCATCCATTTATGGCAAACTGTGAGTTTACAAATCAATGCACATAATTATAACTTTTTATAAACACTATTTATAAGAAAACCACAAGCTTCAAGAGAATGGCATAAAAAAGTTCCTATATTTTCTGCCTTTGAAGCAGAATTTCATGTATTTATATCACCAATGAGAAACTAAACCTCCTGCCTAAATTAAGCATTGCAGAGTGATTTTGTAAAAAAAAAAAAAATAAACAAAACAGTGTGTCAGTAAAACGCTGCCTTCTCACCTCACAAAACACACTTAACCACAATAGCTGACAGACTGGAGTTTGTGCAGGTTGCACAAA
>JBOFRC010000311.1:0-1159 GCA_051650825.1 Sarcina sp.
CTTGACTTGACTTGACTTGACTTGACTTGACTTGACTTGACTTGACTTGACTTGACTTGACTTGACTTGACTTGACTTGACTTGACTTGACTTGACTTGACACGAAAAGTATAAACCAAGTGTACGAAGACGAACCAGCCCAGGACTGACAACACAGGGAGAATAAGAAGGGTGACAAACAAGGCAGGTAACGAGGGAAGACAGGTGGGGCAAATTAACCAATAATCAGGAAACAAGATGGGTGGGGTCAAGACAAACGACAAGAGAGCACATGGCACAAGAAAACATGACAAGCCATGTGCTCACACCAAACATGACAAGAACACGAGCACATGGCTAATGAAAACAATCACAAGCCATGTGCTCACAAAACGAGACACGAACTTCACAAGAACGCGCAGCCAGCGAGTACACTCACAGACCGCGCGTTCACACAAAACACGACATGAAAGCACGCGGCAGATGTAAATAACCGCGTGCAACACAGGACAAAACAAGACAAGACTCACGGAACACGAGAACGCACGGTGTGAGAAACACAACCGTGCGCTCACAATAAAGGCAGGAAGCGCGAGTGTCCGAATCCCGACCTGAAACCGAATCAGACATGAATGCCGGGATCCGAACACCACGCGCCCCAACATGAAACGAGACACACAGACAAGAGAGCGCACGGCTCGAGAACGCGAGGCCGTACGCTCACACGAAAGACAGGAAGCGCGAGTGTCCGAATCCCGACCTGAAACGGAACCAGACATGAATGCCGGGATCCGAACACCACGCGCCCCAACATGAAACTAGACACACAGACAAGAGAGCGCACGGCTCGAGAACGCGAGGCCGTACGCTCACACAAAAGACAGGACATGAAGGGAGTGTCAGAGCTCTGTCACAAAACCAATAACATAAACTAGACCGAAGTGACAGAACCCTGACACTACCCCCCCCCAAAGGGACGCCACCTGGCGTCCCCAATGGGGAACACAAGACAGAAACAAAACACGACAACATACACAACAAGACAAGACTCACGGAACACGTTTCTCACACCGTGCGCTCACAAAAAAGACAGGAAGCGCGAGTGTCCGAATCCCGACCCGAAACCGAACCAGACATGAATGCCGGGATCCGAACACCACGCGCCCCAACATGAAGCGAG
>JBOFRC010000312.1:0-1578 GCA_051650825.1 Sarcina sp.
TGGAGAATCACTTCCTACTAATCTAAATGCAGCACAAACAATAAACTGGTATAATGAAACCTTTGAGTCCGACAATAAATTAAATGGACTTTCACAAAATGCACCAAATCAATTAAATAGATTCCATACAAATAATTTCTTTGTATATTCAGATACAAGCGATAATTCAGATGGATGGTGGACAGGCGGAGAGGGAACTAGTTCTGTACCAAGTATGTTTAAGATTGGACTTACAACACCAGGTTGGGTAATGTTCCATGAATGTGGACATATATTTAATCCAAACTGGGCAGATGCATATCTACATGATGAAGTGTATTCTAATATGTATACGCAGGAAACCCAAATAAATGTTCAAGGAAGTACAAATTGGCTATTTGGAAATGGTACTCAAAGTCAATATGAAGATAATAATATTTTATCAATATTTAAAGATTATTATGATTATCAACAGCCACAAAATATGATAACAAACTTTGGACAAGGGTTATATTACTTTACATTAATGAAAGAATATCATCCTGATTATATGGCTAAAGTCGCAACTTTATATAGAAATGAGTTATACAATAACAAAGTTCCATATCAAGGACTTGAGTTCTTTGTTTATGCAATGGCTAATGTGTATCATGAAAACGTAATTCCATCACTTGAAATGTGGGGATACAACATAACAAATCAAAATCTTATTAAGTATGTTATAGATAATTCAAATGGGACTTTAGATTTTGTACCTAAAAATCCAGAATTTAATGTTTATAAAAATACGACAGTTACACCAACGATGTTACTTCCTAAAGTTACAAATGGAAAAGCAGAAATAGAAGGTATTGCAAATCCAAATGCAACTATATATGCACAGTACAATGGAAAAACTTATCAGTTTAAAGCTAATTCTAAAGGTGTGTTTAATGTTAATTTAGATTTAACACCTGGAAAAAGTAGTACGGTGATATACGCTAAAGACGGAAATAAAACTGATAGCCTAAAACAAACAGTAGGTTTAGATTTAAATCAAGTTTTAAATAAAGAAAGTTTGGTTTTATATGGATGCGGAACAAAACTTGCAACTATTTCTACAAATGCAAATGGAACTATAGACTTTCTATCAAACGGAGAATGTCCATATTTCTATGTTCCTGATAATACTAGAAGATATATGACTGTAAGTTTAGTATCTCAAAGTGGGAAAGTTTTAGCTACGAATTCAATCGAATATCATCAGAACTTTAATAGTGCACAAACTTTATTTAATAATATGAAATATCAAAATGGTGATATGATAGTTGTTAATACACCGAATTATTCAGGTGGGGGAAATGCATATCTAAGTAGTTTAAAATCAGGTTCTGTAGCAGCGCCAGTAGTTATAAATTCACAACAAGATAATGTATATAGCTTTTTATTAAACAATAATAATATAGAAACATTTAATGAGCCAAGTATACAAGCACCTGTTTCAGGAGAAACATCAGTAGTTGGTACAGCTATTCCAAATAGTGAAGTCGTAGCAACGGTTAATGGAAAGACTTATAATGCAAAAGTTAATTCTAAAGGGGATTATGAAATTACAGGAAT
>JBOFRC010000313.1:0-1630 GCA_051650825.1 Sarcina sp.
TTATAATCGGAATAGTTTTGAGACAGGACATTCAGTATTTGAATCAAGTAGCTCGTTAAAATAGGTGTTTATTTAACATTTAGTTAACATATGTATCAGCAGATAATGACTCGGATCGGGGCCAAAGTCCTCCAACTAACAACATTTGAAATCAAAAACTATGGGGACTTTATGGGATGCAGCAGAAAAGTCTGTAGATGATCCTGGCATTTTTAGAGCAGAAGACCAGATGCAGGGATTCAAACCCTGGACCTTTCACAAGTTGAGGTAATTACATGAGGCAACATGTGCCTGACTAAGGTATTTTTTTCTGTTTAATCTTAAAACGCTAACAACAGTCAAAATGTTGGTGAGAAAATTCAGAAAAATATCACACATCATTCTGCTTGTTTCGGGTGTATTGACAAATATATTGATGACGGTTGATCCAACAATGAGCAAAAAAGAAAAATGTAGTTTTGTTAGTCAGCAAGATATTGACTAGCCATGACATAGCACAAGTTGTTATGTCTTCCCAGAACCTCTTGTATAAAGGATTCTGGATGAGAAACCTCAATATAGCTGAAATCAATTTCTCATCGCAAATTTTACATTTTGCAGTCTGACATTTGTGTTGTTTACCATTACCGTTCATAGCACAGTAGTACAGCCTTGCACATTTGGTACATTTTTTGTACAAGGCACAAGCGCTGGCATATGTTTGACTTCTCGATCTCTCTGTAGGATCTTTGTGTTTAGCCAAACAGAAAGGCGAGCGACACGTTCTGTTGCATTGGTCACACACAACAGGTTGACACGGCCTCTGTGTACAACTGGGGTCAAAGCATACGGTGCAACGAGCTTCGCACAAGTATGGCCTAACACGGTGTTAAAACCTGTAACACAGTGCTCACAAACATAAGGCGAACCTAGAAAGGCTATGAGATTTTTAACCGCATAGTAGTGATTTTGGAAGAGAAACAAAATCAGGGTTTTACTCCGTCTTGGAGCCCCGCGGGATCTCAGTTGTGCATTCTCAGAACTGGAACTGGAACTAGTTCTCCTGTGGTTGCGACCCGATGAGAATCCTGGATCTCTGTCCGCTGGTTGAGGCCTAGACCTCTCCGCGGCCATCAGCGGTTGAGACAGACTCCCAGTGAAATGGCGGTTGTTCTTCAAACTTTTGATGCGGTATCACATCCCCTGGATCTCTTCCGGTTAACCGGGCAGCCTGTAGGGCATGTATAATGTTTTGACCGTCTGAGGCATGCGCTGTTGCGTCATCCTGTGGCGGTGATGATGGCGATAACCCTTCTTGGAAATGTTGATCCAAATGGCCCCACAGATCAGCATCATGACGGACATGTTCTTGTGATGTCTGTATTGTGTAAAAATTTTGACTACATCAGGATGGTCAGAGGCCTGAAAAATGACATCGTCCATAATAATCAAATGATTTTGATCAGAGGGAAACAGTTTTTCATCATCAAAAGAAGGAGGCAGGCCTTCAACAAATTGAATCTTTTTATTCTTCCTTTGCAGTTCATCATACAACGGTTGAAACTATGTAAAAATCAATACAATGTTATCAGGCAGTATATCCATCACATGATTACAGTTTTCCAAAACAGACTTTACAAAATAAGTCTTG
>JBOFRC010000314.1:0-1224 GCA_051650825.1 Sarcina sp.
GATTTATATCACTTAACATCAGTAGTTATTAATGGAAAAACTTATAGTGCATCTGATTATGCTAAAAACTTACCAACAACAATAGGAAAAACTGCACAATCAATAGTTTACAATTACACAATAAACAAAGGTAAAATAACAACAGAAATAATGGGGCCTGACAATAAAGTGATTACAAGTTCAGTAAGCACACAAAGTGGAAATGTTAATACACCATATAACGTAGTTAACGAAAAGATTCCAGCTGGTTATCATATAACATCTATAACAGTAAATGGTGTGACTACTGATGTAAATAACTTATCAGATTTATTAATAAATGATGGATCACAAACAGTTATTTATCATATAGCTAAAAATCAAGAACAAAGAGTTAAAGGTACTGTAAAAGTAGAAATTGAAAATAGTAATGGAAAAATTGTTCAAAGTACTATTACTAATGGAATTGTAGGTACACCGTATAGAAGCTTAATACCAAATGGTAAAGTTGCATATACTACTGTTAATGGAGTTAAAAATGGGAATATTCCATCTACAATTGTTAAAGGTGAAACTATAATAATTTATCATTTAGATCCAACAGCTAGTCAAAAGCCTAATCCAGAACCAGTAATTAAAACTGGAATAGTAAATATTAAAATAGTTAATCAAAATGGGAAAATTATAGGAACAGTAAGTCATGAAGGTATAGTAGGAAGCAATTTTAATCCAATAGCAATACCAAATGGAGATAATATTACTAACATTACTGTAAATGGAAATAATGTAAGTAGTGCACCTACAACAATTGAGACTGGAACAACAAATATTGTTTATCATGTTACAGTTCCTGTTACACCAGAACCAGTGATTAAAACAGGTAAAGTTATTATTAAGGTAGTTAATCAAAATGGAACAGTTATTGAACAATCTAATCAAAATGGAAAAGTAGGTAGTACTTTTACACCAATAAATATTCCAGGAGGAGATATAGTTAATAACATTACTGCAAATGGAAATAATGTAAGTAGCGCCCCTACAACTATTGAAAATGGAACAACAACTATTATTTATCATGTAACAGTTCCTACTAATCCAGAACCAGTAATTAAAACAGGTAAGGTTATTATTAAGGTAGTTAATCAAGATGGAAAAATTATTGAACAGTCTAATCATGAAGGAAATGTAGGAAGTAATTTTAATCCAATAATAATACCAAATGGAGATACAATTAATAATATTACT
>JBOFRC010000315.1:0-4062 GCA_051650825.1 Sarcina sp.
ATCATCAGTATAAACGTTTACATGTAAATCATCTAATTTAATAGAGTTGCAAGATACTATTATAAATGATTATATATACTTATAAAGAGTGCTCTATTTTTTATATTATCTACTAAGCTAATATCAACCTTAGTTACGATAAAAAATTTTAAGTAGATTAGGTATAATTTTTCAAAATATTTGCTTGTAGATATTTTAAGTTTATTATTACAAAGGGTGTGAATTTCGATGACATTAAGTGCTACTTTTCTAAGAGATTTATTAGAAGATACAGAATCATTCTCTAAAGATGATATCTATTCTTTAAGAGAAATTCCTTCTAACTATGAATATGAACTATATAAAGATATGAAATATGGTATTGGTAACTTATATGGAAAAGCTACTAATAAAGAAGAACTTATTAACCTTATAAATGAGGATGAGATCGTCTGTGTATTCTTTACAGGTACTATGCCTATCGCAAAAGAATTAGAGCCTATAGCTATTAAAAATAAAACTAGGATTTATGTAGATACACGTAAACAATAATTAAGGAGTTGATTTTATGATTAATTGCATTCATTTAACAGTTAAAATGAACAAAGATACTTATGATTTAAAAGATCTTTTTTACACTCCTGAAAATATAGAAACAGACCCACGAGAAGAGCAAACTACCAATGAATATAAGCCTATAGAACTTATAGCTGCTGATATTTCATATTTTAATAAATATCATTAAACAGATATTACTGCCCTAAATAGAATTTCTATTTAGGGCATTTTTTTCATAAAATAAAGTAATTTTTTCACCTTAGCTTTTCATTACATCAAACCATTTTGGCATTTCTCTTTTGGTCCACTTAGCTATATGCCCCTTATCTTTCATGTAATAATTTCTATATGCTTTAACATATTCAGTTTCATCACATCTATACTCTTGTGGCATACATTGAGGTGGAATAGTAAATCCTTTATTTACAATAGGTGGTTCTAAAAGTTCTTCAAGAACTTTTTGAGTTTTA
This sequence comes from Sarcina sp., assembly GCA_051650825.1. Classification (GTDB taxonomy): domain Bacteria; phylum Bacillota; class Clostridia; order Clostridiales; family Clostridiaceae; genus Sarcina. The sequence goes on from JBOFRC010000315.1 coordinate 1,008, forward strand.
TGTATTTTATTATATCTATATGTATATTCCTTACATAAACTAATTCCTAATTTTTTAAGCCAAATCCAATTTTCTAAACTTTCTCCTGCCCATATAGTCATAGGATGATTTTTATGCGTTGCTTTATATCCTTGTTCTAATCCACATATCCTATTTACAGTTGATAATATTTGTGCTGTTTCAAGTATCATTTTCACTACATGCTTATCATAATGACTTTTAGCTATTAAATCTACATTATCTATCTCATCAATAAAAAATATATTCATCTTTACTCCTTTCAACTTAAATAACTTATCTTACTTTCAGCGGTTTTACTTTAAGATACTTTTATTATTAGCTTATTTTTTTAATTTATTAAAAAATACTTTATTGATACCAAAAAATATGCCAATAGAAAGTTTATCTACTGACATATTTTTATATTACAAACTAATTATCGTCTTTTAAACTTGATACGTATTATTAAACCAATAATATAATGCTTTTGTATTAGGATTTCTAAATCCATTTAACACTTGATTTTCAAGCTTAAATGTTTCTCCACTTAGAGTCGTATATGTCAAATCATATTTAACATCAAGATTCATTCCTATATTATTTACACTTGTCTTATCTATTATGACAGTATCACCCGTACCATTAAATTGATAGTTCATAGCATATTTTATCATCCAATCTAAAGAATCATTTGATCCATTAATTTTTAAATCATATCCAATAGGATAATCATATAAAGTTTCATTTGGATAACTTTCCTCTATATCTAAACTATCCCAAGACTCTATTATATTTGAATTCAAGGTCCATCCAACTTGCCCTGTACTATTTTCAATCAAAGAAAATCCATTTCCTGATTCTAAAACATAAACATATTCATTAGGTCTTACAAATCCTATAGTTGGAGAATTTTCAATAGGTAAGGTATGTATACTTATTTCATTTTTAGCTTGTATTAACTCTATCTTACCTTTTTTACTTATAGTCGTATTTTCTCCCCTTGTCATATATTTATAAATATTAGTACCTATATTATAAGGTGCTGAACTATAATACCCGTTAAAATCTTCTGAATCTTCTGGTATTGTATTAAATTGTTTCAAATCAAATATATCATTGTCAAATTTAACAAATCCAACTTTTCCATTAAAGTTTTCTGCTGGTGTCGAATTATAATAAACTTCTACAAGTCCATTATTTAATATACCAATTGGCATTAAAGATTTAACATCTATATTTAAAGGAATTGACATATCTATATTTGAAGAAAATTGCACTTTTTGATTACTACTAAATACTGTATTTCTAAGAGTAACTCCTCCTAAATAAAGTGTATAATTGTCATTCCCATATTTAAAACTTGCGTATGATATTCCTTTTGGTACTTTAATTCCATCATCTATATTAACTTCACTAGTTGTAACTTTCATATTTTCAGTTGTAAGCCCACTATTTTTAACATTCTGTTTTTTTGCAACTATCACTGATATAAGTTTAGGGCTACCGTAATAATACGCAGTTTTACTCCCCTGTACATTCATATTAGGTCTACATACACCATTTAAAATTACATTTCCATTTTCAAAAGTAAAAAATAATCTTGAAACATTTAAAAATACATTCGAATATCCTGAATATATTTGTTTTAGTTTTTCACTAAATATAGGCTCATATTTTTTAAAAGATGGATTAATTGCGGAATTATAATATACATTAAAGCCAAAATTATATTCAAATTGATTATTATACTTAATCATAAGTGGACTTGTTAAGTTCCCATTATCCAACATATAACCTGTCTGTGACTTCATCCTTTGACTATTCCTAATAGATTCTAAAGACGTAATAAATGTCGGATTTTGAGCTATTTTATCACTTCCAAGATATGCTCCTTCATTTTGTAGTTCATTTAAATTAAGTTTATTTTCTATTCTTATTCCATATTCTTTATTCTGTTCTATATTAGCATCAGTTTGTGCAATAGCAACATTCCCCTCTTTAATCACAACATCCTTTGTAGCCTTATTCTTAGATACTTCCATATATGTAATACCTAAACTAACTCCTAAAATAGCACATATTAAAATCCCTAAAGCTATTTTCTTCATATGTAAAATTCTCCTCAAAATAATTAATCATATTTAATTAGATATATGCAGGCAAGCTTACCACAATACTTTAAAGTAGAAAAGCGATATTTCTACAAAGCTCTCCATATAATCTATAATTTTTCTTTTATCTTTGATATTGCAAATTCAAAACCCTTTTTATTTTCTATCATAGGTCTATGCTTTGCATTTTTTATGATAAATAATTCTTTACTAGGTGCAACAATATCCTTAAAATATTCCTTTGCTATAATTGCTGGAACTTGCCAGTCATCTTCGCCTAAAATCAAAAATACAGGCATTTTAAATTCAGTACCATAATTATATATATTAAAATTTATTAAAAATTCCATTAACTTTTCATTTGACTTTCTGCTTAACAAAAAACTTTTCAAGTCCCTTAATTCAAACAATGGACTTTTTATAAAACTTAATGCCATAAAAATATTTTTTCCACCTGCTAATTTAGACTTTTTTTGTAAGTTCTCAACTATTTTATATTTGCGTTTCATAGTCTCAGAATAAGCTTTTTCTGGATATTCGCCTATGCTTAATAGCTTTTTTAGATATCTTTTTTGCCCAAGCTTTTGAAATTCATTTTTTAATACCTTATACAGTAACTTTTCATTATTCATCATATCTACAACTTGCCCAATACCTATATAGGCAAGCACCTTATCTTCATTGTTCATAGCATAAATACTACCAACTACACTGCCCCAAGAATAACCAGCTATAATTATTTTTTCTTTATTGTACTTATCTCTTAAATAATCAATAATCATATCTACATCTTGTAATATAAGTTTCATTGTAGGTATACTAGATGGGTTTTTCATTAGAGTTTTTCCTGAACCTCTTTGATCAAAATGTACCACAGTAAAAAACTCTTCCCACTTTTTTTGCATTGTATAGGCATGGCTAGACTCTACTACTCCTGGTCCCCC
>JBOFRC010000316.1:0-3921 GCA_051650825.1 Sarcina sp.
TAACCTTCTATAAATTAATACAGTTAGCCTTCAACTATCTCTACAAATCCATTAAAAATTCCTACCACTACAAATTCAATATTTATTTTCCTTATTTGATATAAAAGGCTATCTAAAAGCAAAAATATTATCTCAATCATTTATCTACCGCATTTTAAACACTCTATCTCCATATAATAAGTCCTATTAATATAATAAATTTATCTTAATTAATCTTTTTAATAAATAGAAACAAATAAAGATTATAAAACTCTAAAGATTAAGGATCTGTATTTTCACGACCTCTCCCACTTAAAATAACTTATATACCGCATTATCCTCTAATATAAAACTCTATATTTTTATATTTTTTCATGTTCATAAATTATTTACAAACAAAAACAAATAAATTTTTATAATTTAGCACAAATAGATTAATTCATACATAGAATAAAAGTAGGAACCTTTTATTTTTTTATTACATACTATATTTATATAACGATTTAAATAGGAGTTACTATATGAAATTCAAACAAATTCATGTTGAGAACAAGCATGCAAATACTAAAAATCATGAGATACTAGGGAACAATATCTTTATAGTATTCAATAATATCTTTATAATTCATTCAACCTCTCGTTGTAGGTATAAATTTATTGCTAAACTTACTTTTCCTAATAATATTTCTCAAACTCAACTCGAAAAAATCAAGCTGATACTTAAAAATCATACTTGGTATCTTGGTGACCAAAAGACACTTAAAACAACTGTTTTTTCTTCTACTCATTCTAAATCTACTAATATAAATATTCTATTAAAAGAGGCTGGTATAGATTGCAACTTAGAAATTAGCATAAAGAAAAATTTAAACGATTTATTCCCAGCAAAAAAAATTGCAAAAAATTTCTTATTAAAAATTAATCATACTTATGAAAATATTATTTTTATAACAAATATAACTTATAATTTTTTCAAATAACAAAAATTCTACTAAAATTAAATTTTTGAAACAAACTGAAATTTAATAAATAAAAAAAGGACTAGGTCAAACCTAGTCCTAAATAATTTTGTCGATTTTTTGGTAGTTACTTTATGATACCATAAATCTTTTTTACTTTTCAACTATAAAAATTTTTAAATTAAATTTATGTTAAAAAACATCTTTAATCCTACAAGTATGTTCTTTACTCTTAGAATCATACCAAATAGCTACATCTGCTATCTTTTTGAATTCTCAATAATTTCTGAAACATATCCAAAAGATTCATCAGCTAAAGCTTTTTGGAACTCTTTCATAAGTTCTTTATTTGGTATTTTTAAATATCCATCATAATAAGATAAAAACCCAAGCACTATCATAGCTGAATAAATTTCTTCCTTAGTCCTTGGCTCTCTTTGTCCTGCTCTAAACTCTTCATCTATTATTATATCAATCTCTTCCCCTGAAACCATTTCAATAACATCATCTCTAATTTCCAAAACGTTATATTTTAAATACTTTACAACTTCATCCATAGCACCAGTATTAGTCCAATAACTTTGACAATAACTATTTTGAAGTGCTTTAACGACTGATCTTGGATTATATACTCTAATTTTTGTTGCTGTCAGGTATCCATTATACCAATCACTTATTTCTTCAAAAGATAGCTCCTTATTCTTTTTACATAATTCTAAAACTTCTTTTTCTGTAAACCCAAAATATTCTCCAAACATTCTATCTTTTAAAAATGTAAATTCATCAAACATATTAAGTGCACTACCACTAGAATATTTTTTTATAGGAAGAACTCCTGTCATATAAGCCAATGCAACATATGGTTGATCTTTTAACATATTTCTTAAAAACTCTAAAAAATCATTTTGATTTTCCTCAAATAAATTATTATTAAAAATATAATCCCATTCATCAAAAATAAATATAAATTTTTCATTAGTTGCAAATAACATATTATTTATATTATAATATTCCTTCATTTCTAAATTAGGATACAATTCCTTTATATCATCTTTTATTGATTTTTGTATTAAACCTATATAATCATCATAAGTTCTATTTTTATCCGGAATTAAATTAAAACTTATATTTATAACATTATATTTATTTAAATTCCCCTCATAACTGTCTACTTCACTAATCTTCAAATCATCGAAAATTTCTTTTGAATCTACTGCCTTTGAATAATATGCCCCTAACATATCTGCAACAGATGATTTCCCAAATCTTCTTGGTCTTGTCACACAAACATATTTTTCTGTTGTCCCTAAATATTCATTTAACTTGTCTATAATCAATGATTTATCTATAAAATACTTGCTTTTATATAAACTCTTATAATTCTCTAAACATCTATTTGTATTTAAATAAATAGGCAATATATTCACTCCTTCTATTAATATTAATCATTCTAATTATTCACTATATTACGATAATTATAACATATTTGTTATATATTCTTATTAATGATTCCTAAATTACTCATCATAATGACTTCCAAATCATTGTAATATAAACTCATTAATATTTTAGAGTATCTAAAATTATTTTCTATATCTTATACAAATTTTACTTCACAATAATACTTGTATAACTATAAAAAAACCATGCTAAAATCTTCTTATCTAGAAGTTACTTTTAGCATGGTTATATATTATTTAAAAATAAAGGTTAATTATACTGCTTTCGCAATCTCAAGATTTCTTTCTATTATCGCTTCCATAACTGGCATCTTCTTTTCCATATCATATGCAAGCTTAAGTTGATTTCTTGTTCTCTCAAGGTTATGTGTATCACTATTAACCTTAAAATATTTATCCCCATTTAGATAGTCTGTTAAAAATCTCATAGCAAGTTCCATTGTTATAAGCTTTGCTGAAAAAGCTATGTTATTTATTTCATCTATTGTTAGGGTATCACTTGTTTCTTCTAATACACCTTGTACAAATTTCTCATATAAATTTAAGTCTATAGAAACCTTTGATAAATCTGTTTCATCTTCTTCTGCTGTGCTACACCCTGATCTTATAGCATCTCCAAAATCATATAATGATAACCCTGGCATTACAGTATCAAGATCTATAACACAAATAGCTTTACCTGTTTCATCATCTATCATTATGTTATTAAACTTAGTATCATTGTGAGTAACCCTTAAAGGTAAACTTCCTTCATTATATAAATCCATTAACTTATTTAACTCAGCTTTTCTATTTAAAATAAAATCTATCTCTTGTTTTGCAAGCTTCACTCTATCAGCTGCATCATTCTCTATAGCTTCAACAAAAACATCAAATCTTTTAGGAGTATTATGAAAGTCTTCAATTACTTCAAATAGATCTTCAGCATTAAAATCTGAAAGCTGTTTTTGGAATTTTCCAAGAGCCTTACCAGCTTCATATATATGTTTATCATTTTCAACTTTCATATATGTTCTAGCATTTCTTATGAATGGGAATGCTCTATAATAATCTCCATTACTAGTTCTATAAAAATTCTTTCCATCCTTTGTTTTTACAAGACTAAGAGTTTCCCTTAAAACATTTCCACCCTCTTCTCTAATCTTATCAGCTATATGAGATGTAACTCTTCCCATATTATCCATAAGCTTTTCTGGCTCTGTAAAAACATTATTATTTATTCTTTGAACAATATATTTGTTACTACCATCCTCTGTCAAAAACTTAACCGCAAAAGTATCATTTATATTACCAACATTTAAAAGTTTCTTCTTATAAAACTCGCCCTCAAAATTAAAAGCAGCTAAAATCTCTTCTAATAATTCCTTACTATTCATTTCTATTCTCCCTTAAATAAAAAATTTATTTTCTTAACTTTATAATTCATTAATTAATCAAAACTTATTTTTAAAAATCAATCACTTTACTATCATATCAAAAAATACCATTATATTGAATAGCAATGATTTATATTTGATTGTTCC
>JBOFRC010000317.1:0-2035 GCA_051650825.1 Sarcina sp.
TCCCCCCATGTTAACTAATCCCCCTCCTCCACACCTCCACTGCTCAGTGCAAAACTGTCATCAAGTGGAGAGAGAGGGAAGATCAGAATGGCTAATGTGCAGGCAATATACTCTACTACTCTACTATACTAAGTTAAATCAAATGTGCAGTGTTGTCATGGTACCACAAGCAAACAACAGGACTCCAGGTCTGTTTGTTTAAAGATGCGAATGCCAGATCAGGAAGCTTGAAAAAGTAAACACAAAGTTAAAGTCTCAGTATGCTTCAAACAAACTAGGTCGTCTAAAGGCAAAAGTGTTTATACCTGTTCCGAATGGCCACACTGGAAGGTGGGGCAAAAAGCCTGCCATCATAGTCTCCCAGTATCATCACACTGCCTCCTCGATCTCTCCTCAAGAAATCTGTCTTTTGCTTGTTTGTAGACTCGACACGATGAATTGTACAAATGGGGATAATGGCACACACCTGCGAACTCCTCTACTTCTTCATCTTCTCTACTCAAAGGTATTTATTGTGTTGCACCTTTACACACCAGGCAACTTTGCTGCCTGAAGTGATCATGATTGTTGGATTGTGTGGGGGTTTCCGACGCTGTTAGACAATCCAACAAACACTTTGTTTGGAGCATATGGAAACCTTTATTCTAAAACTAGAACAAATGTTCAGCCGTCTCACAATTTTCACTTCCTACACTTGATTGGGCAAGCCTAGCTTAAATATTTGCTTACTATGCTAGTCTGGCTAGGTTCAGGGAGTTGAGGTGGCAGGTGACATTATCCAAAACATTTGCTTATTGATCTGGCACATATCTGACTGGGCTGAAGAATTCTCAAGTGGATGTCTCCAGACTTAAATCTTGCAGCAAATACTAAGCTCAGAAGATGCCATCTGGCTGCGCAAGGCTGAGTGAATATGTTCTGTTACATTATGTTGTTTTAAGTTGCAGGTATGTATTAAAGAGAATTGAACAAGGCAAAACTTTTAGCTAGTGTGTACACAGTGCCACCAAATGTGACACTGCCTGTAAAAACACACCAATCTAATTTTTGTTTGGACAATACGGCTGGCTTAACCCACCATTATTTCACACATTCCCACATATGTATGAAATGGGTTCGGAAAGTACTGGGACCCATTCACTTTTACTACTTTTTGTTGTGTTACAGACTTAGTTTAACCAAATCAAATTTAGAATTTCAGTCCAAATCAATTGCACACAAAAATTTCAAATATATTAAAATTTAAAAAATGTTTGGTAGTTTTCAGAGACACCAAATTCAGTGGTGACAGCTTCAGGTGGCTTGAGGTTTGTCTGATGCCTGGTGCTTCTAACAGTTGTGTTCACCTGGTTTGTCAGCTCTGGTAGATTGGATGAGATCTTTAGGTCTGTCCTCAGATTTTCATTTCTTCGGCTTGGCCACATGGTGGCTTGTCCTGATGTTACTCTTCTAACATTTTCTTGGCTGCGTGCTTCATTGTTATCTTGCTCAAATAATCTTCAGCCAAGTCACTTTTAAAGTATATTTCTGTTTTTGACATTGACCATCCCTTGACCCCTGACTGCACTCCCAGTCTCTGTCGTCATAATGCATTTACTCAATGATGACTGTATAACTGCATGATCATGCCACAACTGTTCTTCACATTTGCGGTATTGGCCAGAGATGAACTGTTACATTTTTGCACATTCAAATCAAAAGATGGGTGAGCCAAAATGGGAAATGAAACTTTTATCTTTATTTTTTATGAGAGCTTTACCTCATTTTTGATTTTTGAGGAATTAATCATGTTTGTTTATTTTGTTTATCAGCGATATGACAAATTTACAGAGACCTGCTACACAAATATCATATAATCACTTTGATTGATTCATTTTTATTTAATCTTCATGAAGGACAAACATATCATTTTAAGCACAAAACAGCAGCAAGCATTGTTTTACAGTTTAACTCACCTAACACTGAAATCAAAGTAAACTTCTATTTTCTGACTGTCTCTTTCTTTCCATCTTTTTCACATTCAGCCAAGAAACAT
>JBOFRC010000318.1:0-1102 GCA_051650825.1 Sarcina sp.
CCTGGAACTCCCGGGCGCGTTTACCTGGGACTTAGTTTATTTCTCGCTCTGGTTCCCTCTCCTCCAGAGGGAACCTGCCGGGTTCTCTGACCCAGCTGAGCTGCCCTCTTTGGGCTTGGGTTTCTGCCTTGAGCACCCCGACCGGACCTGCCGCGCCCAGGTACGAGCCACCCTCGCTGGGCTAGAGGGTTGAGCCGGAGAGCCTGGAACTCCCGGGCGCGTTTACCTGGGACTTAGTTTATTTCTCGCTCTGGTTCCCTCTCCTCCAGAGGGAACCTGCCGGGTTCTCTGACCCAGCTGAGCTGCCCTCTTTGGGCTTGGGTTTCTGCCTCGAGCACCCCGGGGCCAACTTTCGTGCCCACTCGGAGTGGCCTCCGGTGGGCAGAGGGGGCTGTCTCGTACCCCCTCGGTTTCCCTCTCCTCCAGAGGGAACCTGCCGAGTTCTCTGACCCAGCTGAGCTGCCCTCTTTGGGCATGGGTTTCTGCCTTGAGCACCCCGACCGGCCCCGCCGCGCCCAGGCACGAGCCACTCTCGCTGGGCTAGAGGGTTGCGCCGGAGAGCCGAACCGACACGGGGGGTGGGGGTGTTTACTGGAAGTCTCTAGCCCGACTATGAGCGCTTTTTACGGGCTTCGGCACGCCACTCCCTCGGGTCTGACAGCCTGGTTCATGGTCCGTGTTTTTCTACGTCGGCCCTCTTTCCGACAACAACCCGCAGGCCCGTTTTTGGACCGTAAGCGCACGCCACCGGTCCAGGAAGGGACAGCCGAACCTACCGTGCCCGAGGCACGAGCCACCCTCGCTGGGCTAGAGGGTTACGCCGGAGAGCGTGGAGCTCAGGGCGTGTTTACTTGGGGGACTTGGTTTATTTCTCGCTCTGGTTCCCTCTCCTCCAGAGGGAACCTGCCGAGTTCTCTGACCCAGCTGAGCTGCCCTCTTTGGGCATGGGTTTCTGCCTTGAGCACCCCGACCGGACCTGCCGCGCCCAGGCACGAGCCACCCTCGCTGGGCTAGAGGGTTGCGCCGGAGAGCGTGGAACTCCCGGGCGCGTTTACCTGGGACTTAGTTTATTTCTCGCTCTGGTTCCCTCTCCTCCAGAGGG
>JBOFRC010000319.1:0-8336 GCA_051650825.1 Sarcina sp.
CCTATGAAAGTTTATTGTTCATTTGAAAATAGACTCGATATAAAATTTGAACCTTATGAGTGTAAAATATTATTCAATTTATAATTAGTATATTCTCAATAGCTTAGATAATTAAGTATAAATATATAATAAAAAAATATATTATCAAATTGTTAATTTCAATAATACTGAGAGAATTTGTGCAATTGTTATCATCTGCACAAATTCTTTTTATTTATAAAAAAATTTTATGTAAAGGAAAAATAATTTACGAGAAAAAAATTTTAATAGTAATTTTATACAATATAAGAACATATTTATCATTGTAGGAGGTGAGTGATGTGATAAGAACTGTAGTATGTGAGAAAGAAGGGTGTACAGGAAATAGTTTTCATATAGATAGTAAAAATCATAACGTATCAATATTATGCACTAATTGTGGAAGTGACTATGAATATGATTATAATGAGGATGGTTTTACATTATTATCAAACTGTTCTTCTTGTAATTCAGAAAGATTTAAAGTTTTTAAAGATACTAAATCAGAAAAAATTTATATAAAGTGTGTAAAGTGTGGAAATCCTCCAGAAAAAGTTTTAGTGGATTCTGATGGAGTACAAATATCTTTTAATGAAAAGTTATTATTAGATATTAAACAGATAGTTTTAGGGGTAGACCAAAAAATAATGAATTTAGAGAGCAAAGTACAAGATTTAGAAAATGGACAAAGTTTATCAGAAGTATCTTTAGCATATATAACAAAATTTTTAACAGATAGAGATTAGTAAGTAGATATTCAGCAAAATATAGAATGGGTGAAAGGGGTAGAATTTAAGGGTTATGAGTAAAAAAGAAATAGTAGCAATGATATTAGCAGGGGGACAAGGTTCAAGGCTTGGAGTATTAACAAAAAAACTTGCTAAGCCAGCAGTTCCTTTTGGAGGAAAATATAGAATTATAGATTTCCCATTAAGTAACTGTTCAAATTCAGGCATATATACTGTTGGGGTATTAACACAGTATAGTCCAATGGAACTTCATACACATATCGGAATAGGCAGTCCATGGGATTTAGATAGAAGAGATGGAGGAGTTAGTGTACTTCCACCATATCAAGGAGAGAAAGGGGCAGATTGGTATAGCGGTACAGCAAATGCAATATATCAAAATATTCCTTATATAGATAATTATGATCCTGAGTACGTACTTATATTATCAGGAGACCATATATATAAAATGGATTATGAGAAAATGTTAGATTTCCACAAGGAAAAAGAAGCTGATGCAACAATAGCAGTATTAAAGGTTTCAATGGAAGAAGCAAGTAGATTTGGAATAATGAATACTAATGCTGATGCAACAATATACGAATTTGAAGAAAAGCCTGAAAAGCCTAAGAGTAATAATGCATCTATGGGGATTTATATATTCAATTGGAAAACTCTTAGAAAATATTTAATAGAAGATGAAGCTGATAGTTTATCAAGTAATGATTTTGGTAAAAATATAATTCCAAAAATGCTGAACAATGAAGAAAAAATGGTTGCATATCCCTTTAAAGGATACTGGAAGGATGTTGGTACTATAGATAGTTTATGGGAAGCTAACATGGATTTATTAGATAAAGAGTGTGATTTAGGATTATACGATGAAGATTGGAAAATATATTCTGTAAATACAATGGCACCACCACAATATATAGGAAAAGAAGCTAAAGTTAGAAATTCACTCATTGTTGAAGGATGTGAAGTAGAAGGAATTGTTGAAAATTCAGTTCTATTCCAAGGTGTAAAAGTGGAAGAGGGAGCTATTGTTAGAAATTCAGTTATAATGCCAAATACAATAATCAGTAGTAGCTGTAGAGTTGAAAAAGCTATAGTTGGGAGCGAAGTAAAACTTGGTAGAGAAGTTTTAGTTGGTAACGGAGAAGATATTGCTGTTATTGGTTCAAAAGAAGAAATAAAAGAAGGAACTTTAGTTGAATAGAAAGTAAGGGGAGAAAGGTGGATTCGTTTATGAAAAATTGTGTGGGAATAATAAATTTAGATGAAAAAGAAAATAGAATGGGAGAACTAGTTAGGAATAGACCTTTAGCAGCAGTTCCTATAGCTGGAAGATATAGAGTTGTTGATTTTATATTATCAAATATGACTAATGCAGGTATAGAAAATATAGGTATGTTTGCTAAGAATAAATCAAGAGCTTTAATGGACCATATTTCTAACGGAAAAGCATGGGATTTAAATAGAAAAAGAGATGGATTAAGAATTTTTAATTTTGCAGACAAGGACCCATCATATGATGATGTACATGCGTTTTGTGAAAATTTAGAGTTTGCAAAGTTTAGTAAAAGAGAGTTTGTGTTGTTAGCTCCATCTTATATGATTGCAAATATTGATTTCAATGAAATGATGAAGGTTCATAAAAAGAGTGGAAAGGACATTACAATAGCATATAAAAGTGTAGATACGGCTAGAGATAATTTTATAGGTTGTGATGTTTTAAATATAGAGCAAAATAGAGTGGATAGTATAGGTGAGAACATAGGTAGTGACAAACATGCTAATATAAGTATGGAAATGTATTTAATGAGAACAGATTTGTTTATAGATATAGTATATGACTGTATTAAAAATGGGCATATTAGAAAAGTGAAAAACTATATTAGATATAACACTCAAAATTTGGATATAGGGACTTATGAGTTTAAAGGATATTTAAATTGTGTAAATTCATTGACTAGTTACTACAATCTAAATAAAGAAATTCTAGACAAGGATGTAACTAAAGAATTATTTTATGGGCAAAGGCATATCTATACAAAGACCAAAGATGAATCACCTACAAAGTATGGAGAAAATAGCTCAGTAATTAATTCTATAGTGGCTAATGGGTCATTTATAGAAGGGACTGTGGAGAATTGCGTTATCTCACGACGAGTTTATGTTGGAGCAGGAACAGTTCTTAAAAATTGTGTTATATTACAGAACACTAAAATAGGTGCTAATGTTAAAATGGAAAATGTCATTACAGATAAAAATGCAACAATCATAGATGATGAACAATTAATAGGCGGAAATGATATTCCTCTTATAATAAAGAAGCCATATAGAGTTTAAAATATATAAAGGGAAGTATACTGTGATTTTGTATACTTCCTTTTTTGAAGAAATTTTTTTGTTAATAGGAAGTGATGTAGTTTATATACTAGCTAGATTAAAAGTTTGAGCAAAAATAATTTGAGCAAAAATAAATTGTAAAATTTGTGATAACTAGAATAGCTAATAATACCAATACAGTTATTTCTAGAAGAATATTTCCACTTAATCAAGTCAGTTGTAGTAAATATTTTTATATTAGCCAATTTATCTAATGTAGGAATAAAAAATAATTAAAAAAAATTCTTCTTAACACATGTGAGAAGAATTTTTTTATTGTAATTAAAGAAGAAGCGAGTAAAATTAAAATTAAAAAGTTTATTTTTAATATAATTAAAGAAATGAGGTGACAAATTGGAAGTTACAATTACGAATGAAGATTTAAAGTATATTAAAAAATTAAAAAATAAAAGTTATAGAAGAGAATATAATAATATATTCATAAGTATGTTACTATACATTGTAATAGCTACCATTATGTTATATGTTGTATTATCAGTAAACGATATTGATATATTAAATTACATCAATGATTTTATTTTTCCAGTAATAGCAACAGTTTTAATGTGTATTTTGATTTTTTTATTAGAAAAACATATTAAAAGGAAATTAAGTATTTACAAAAAGTATAGTTATTTACTAAATACTTTTGAAATTATTATAGATGATAAAGGTAAAAGTATTTTATTAGAATCTTTTAATATAAAAATAAATTTATTAATAACACCGGAAAATATAAAAATTTCTGATGAAATTATTTTTTTACTAGATGAAAATGAAGTTATAGGAATAATACCTTTACTTAAAATTAAGAATAAAGATATTTTAATTAAAGAAATTAATAAATATATGGGGAGGTATTAAATATGATTAAGTATTCTAAACAAGATAAGTTAAGAATATGGGGTAAAACTATTGTCATGGCATTATTAATAGGATTTATTTATTTGAGTGCATTTTTAATGATAATACCTGCAATAAAAATAGAAGAAGGACTTATTGGTTTTGAAGTGTTTTTATTAGGAATAATTATTTTGGGGTTAATTTTCTTTTTTAGAATCAACAAAAACTTTCAAAGTATTTTAATTAAAGAAGAGTTAAAGAGAATGGAAAACATGACATATACGATTAGTGGACAAACTCTTGTAATCAAAAAAAGATCAATTATGGAAATTATACCGTTTGAAGATATTATGAATATAACTCTTCAAAATCAATATTTTATAATAATTACTAATAGTAATGAATTTATAGTTCCGATGAATGAAATAGATGATGAAGTATTAAGTTCCTTTATTGATGAATAATATATGACCCTTTTTTCTCTATAAATTTTGATGCTTTACTAAGTTTATGTATAAAATCTAAAGAACTATTTTCTTTAGATTTTTGTATTAAGTGTTTTAATAGTTCATGCATAAAAAATAAATGCCCTTTATATTAATATAGTAAATATAAAGGACATTTATTTTTTATTACCTTGATAGTTATAGGATGATCCATCTGATAAAAAATTTAAAAATAGTAAAAGTATTTATGATGACATACTACCTAGATTAGAAACTTGGGCTGTAAAAAAAATAAATTATAAAATTTATGATAACTTACTAAGAACTTTATTGAAGAAGAATAGTTAAAACTGTATATTTGAAATAGAGTTGCACAAGCAATTAAAAACACTTGATTATTTAGGTGCTTAATTTTGCATGGTTAAGGGGAAAGTTTCATGCTTATTAACATGTACGAATGAAAGTTGAAATAGTAAATAAAAAACAATAGGGAGGAATTAGGTGAAAAGAATAGGGGCACAAAAAAAATTAGTAAAACAATCTAGTAATAAGAAAAAATTTGATAAAAAGAAGATACTTAATATAGTATTTTTAGCAGGTTGGGTAGTATTTATATTTTTTATGTCTTCAAAAACAGCGGAGGCATCAACTCAAGATAGCAACTTTGTTATAAATTTATTTAGTTCTATAGGAGTGGATCTAAATAGTAACTTTGGAGAATTTGCATCTGTAATAGTAAGAAAAGGTGCGCATTTAACAGAGTATATGATATTAAGTTTCTTAGTTTATAGAGTAGTTAGTGATTATATTACGATTAGAAAAAAAGCTATGATGTATACAATTTTAGCTGTATTTTTATGTGCGTGTTCTGATGAATTATATCAAACATTAATTCCAGGAAGAGCAGGTAGGATTTTAGATGTACTTATTGATACATTAGGTGGAACTATTTGGATAGCAATAGTTCATTATAAGTATAGATTTAGATATAGAAATTTAAAGATAGTTAAATAGTAAGTTTCAATAGATATTTAGAAATCAAAAAGTGGACATTATAAATTGTGTCCACTTTTTTTAGCAATGAGGGAGTATACCGAAGATAGAATATTCATGATGAAGTGTAAATTTATGCATTTTTTAGAATATAATTATGCATTAAATAGTTTTACATACCTTTTTACATAGCAAAAAATTAAAAAAAACATATAATTATGAATTTTCGGTTTTATAACTTTTCATTTTATTAAAAATATCCATTAAATGTTTTAAAAGAAAATACTAGAATAATATTACAATTTTTGAGAAATCATGATAAAATTTATACAACAAATAAATACAGGTGTTTTTTAGTGAAAGACATTTTGGGTGAAGATTTAAAATTTAAGGGGGGAGTAAAGATGGCAAAAAGTCAAAAAGTAGTTGATAGAAAAAAAGGCTTTTTAGGTTTCATTGAGAAAGTTGGAAATGCACTACCGCATCCAGCAACAATATTTATAATTTTATGTGCAATAATAATAGTAGTATCTCATATTATGGCTGAGATGGGGGTTTCAGTTACATATACAGGTCTCGATAGAGCAACTAATGAAATTAAAGAAATGACAGCTACAGTTACAAGTCTTCTTTCAAGAGAAGGTATAGTGTCAATGTTTGAAGGTGCTTTAAAGAACTTTACAAGCTTTGCTCCGTTAGGAACAGTTCTTGTAGCAATGCTTGGAGTTGGTGTTGCTGAGGGAACAGGACTTATTGGTGCAGTATTAAGAAAGTTAGTTATTAGTACACCTAGAAGATTAATTACATTAGTAGTTGTTTTAGCTGGTGTTTTATCAAGTATAGCTTCAGATGCAGGGTATGTTGTTTTAATACCACTTGGAGCAATAGTATTTTTAAGTATGGGAAGACATCCGATGGCTGGTCTTGCAGCAGCGTTTGCTGGGGTTTCAGGAGGATTTAGTGCTAACATAATGTTTGGACCTACAGATGCTCTTCTTGGAGGTATATCAACAGAAGCAGCTAAGATAGCAGATGCATCAGCTAGTGTAGGAGTAACAGATAACTGGTACTTCCTTATAGCATCAACAGTATTAATTACTATAATAGGTACGATTGTAACAGAAAAGATAGTAGAACCTAGACTTGGTGAGTATAAAGGTGATGCTAAGGTAGAAGGTTCAGTTGAAATGACATCTGAAGAAAAAAGAGGACTAAAATTTGCTGGTATCGCAAGTATTTTTGTAGTTATTGCTTTAGGAGTTGCTACAATACCAAAAAATGCAATTCTTAGAAATGCAGAAACAGGATCTCTTTTAGAAGGTTCACCACTTATGAACTCAATAGTAGTAATAATTGCTTTAGTTTTCTTAACTCTTGGAGTTGCTTATGGTATAGGTGCAGGAAAGATAAAGAGTGACAAAGATGTTATAAAAGAAATGAGCAAAACAATGTCTACAATGGGTGGATATATAGTATTAGTATTCTTTGCAGCTCAATTTGTACAGTTCTTCAACCAATCAAATGTTGGAACAGTAATAGCTGTAAAAGGAGCAGAATTCTTAAAAGCTGCTAATATAGGAGGAATTCCATTAATTCTTGGGTTCATTCTTATAACAGCATTCATAAACTTATTCATGGGTTCAGCTTCAGCTAAATGGGCTATAATGGCACCAATATTTATTCCTATGCTTATGGGAATGGGATTCTCACCAGAATTCACACAAATGGCATATAGAATAGGAGATTCATCAACAAATATAATATCTCCACTTATGACATACTTTGCATTGATCGTTTCTTTTGCAGAGAAATATGATAAAGAGTCAGGAATAGGAACAATGATTTCAACAATGGTTCCATATTCAATATCATTATTACTTGGATGGGCTGGTTTATTAATAGTTTGGATGACATTAAACATACCACTTGGACCATCAGGATTTATTGGATGGCCTTAAAAAAGGCTAACTTAAAAAAACAAGTTTGAATTATTGCAAAGGATACTAATGTAACCTAAAGCATTGAAAATAACAAAAATATTTTAACTAAACCTTATCACTTCTAAGGCTTTGAGAGAAAGTAGTGGATAAGTTTAATGTAAATTGAATATATCAAAGAATGGCTATATTATAGATGGATTTTAAAATTCAATATAATATAGCCTTTTGTATTTTGGGTAGTTCAAATTTATTTTCAAAAGATAATAGTCTTATAGTTTTAGAGAACTTATATAGCAATAAATATAAATAATAAAAGCCATTGCAATTATCGCTATTAAAAAATGAGTTACGTATTTTATTAGCTCAGACAGTTTATAGAGTTTAAAACTCTTGTAAAAGGCATACAGGTTATAGATGTAGACCCTGCCTTTTCAAAAAAACGCTTCTAAGTGGTGCGTAGTTGACGGAATTTGGTTTCTAAGTAGTGAATAATTGATAGTTAATAGATATTTTAAAAAATTATTAATCTAGCGAAGTGTAATTAGGATTAAAGCTAGTAAAACAAGGGAAGATAAAGATAGAATGTATCAAATATCTTATCCACAACTCCAAGCGTATCAATCAAAGAATTAAGTAGATATTTTAAGTAAATGAGAGAAAAAGTTGAAAATTATAAAAAAAGATAGATTTAAAGATTTTTTTTGCCTGATACAGGTGATATAATAGCATATGTCAGTACGGCGAACACAAACGCTAACGACAAAGAAACACAAAAAAAACTTTTAAGTTTTTGTTGACAAAAAGTTTTTACAGTGTTAAGATAATAAAGTCGCTTGAGGCGATTAACACAATAAGGTCTTTGAAAATTAAACAGAAGAAATTAAGTAAACCAGCAATTCTTTTTATGTTTTAAGCTAGATTAAACTTTTTAAATTGAGAGTTTGATCCTGGCTCAGGATGAACGCTGGCGGCGTGCC
>JBOFRC010000320.1:0-2607 GCA_051650825.1 Sarcina sp.
TATATAAACTTCCTGCACTCTGCATCTGCAGTATGTGCTGCATCTGTGAGGACAATCAGGACACTCGACATGACAACCCAAACAGGTAAGAGGGTTGACTACTGCAACAAGAAAAGTGTAGAACGTAGAATTCATTACATTAATGGTATCTATGATTAGAAATAACTAAGGACTGACCAAATAAAACAGGCTTTATGGCATTAGTTTAATCTTTATTCAGATTTTTCCAGGTGATCATATTTACTAAAGACTTAAATGTTGTAAATAACAGTGATATGACAGATATATAAAGTATAAAAGACAAGGATTCTGCAACTTGTATTGCAATATTTGCAATCGTTATTTAGTTACTTGAAATCCTTTGTCATTAAGTGTTTGATTTTTCTAACTTCTGTCTTTGCAACATGTTGCAAGCTACAAAGAATAATTTTGCCAAATTTTGGTCTACACAATTTGATGTATTATTTAAACACCTATAGTGACCACTAAGTAGTCACCTAAATCTACTAACTGTCTAACAGAGCTGGCAATGAGCAGCAGTGTCTGATGAATTGTATAGCTGTTTTAGAGCAATCCACTATTTCTTGGCTAGCAACAACTGGTCATTAAATTATCACCAGCTATGTTAATATTATTATTATAGTGCTCATTTATTTGTAGCGTCTTATTCAAAAACAATTCGTCTTCAGTGTGGTGCAATCCTGGAGAAGCTCTATTTTCCTTGTGTCATTGTCATTAATTGCAAATCATTCTGATGCTATGACAAGTGAGTAATAGTGAGTATCTGTTTCTCTGTGTTTCATGTTTAAGTAATATAATGTGTTTTTTCCAGCCAGGAACATGGCCTCCGTGCCGTATGATGTGCAGTTCAGGTGCTGCATCTGTCTGGACACCTACAACAACCCTGTCTCCATCCCATGTGGACACAACTTTTGCCTGGACTGCATCGAAGGCTTCTGGGATATGAAGGACAAGTCGGAGTGTCCGCTGTGCAAAGAGACATTCAGAAAACGTCCAGAACTCAGGATCAACCGAGGATTTGCTGAAATCATTGAAATCTTTACAAGGTTTGTTTTGAAACTCTTTCTTACTTTTTGAAGCATTCTGGTTCTTTCGGATGATTGCAAATCATATAAAAAAGCTAAATATTTGAATTGAATTGAGATTTAACAGAAGTGAATTCAAATCAAAAGGTCTCTGCTGCCCACAAAAACACAAGAGGAGGATGTCGACGTTGTGAAACATTCCCCAAACCAACTCTTCGAGGCTGACGAAGTTCCCTGTGACATCTGCCAGGGAAACGAGTCAACAGCGGTCAAGTCGTGCCTCGTGTGCCAGGTGTCTTACTGTGAGCTTCACCTCACACCACACCTGAGGGATCCAGCCCTGCAGAGACACCGGCTGACGGATCCGGCCACCTTCCCCACCGGTCAGCTCTGCAGAAATCACAACAAGCCGCTGACGATGTTCTGCAAGAACGACCAGACGCCTGTGTGCGTGAGTTGCACAGAGAGGCATCATAAACACCATGAGACCGTCCCCATGGAGAAGGAGAGCAAGAGGATCAAGGTGAGGAAAAGTTTATTTTATTGTTTCTGTATTTTGTCATTTTTAAGTGAGAAAATGAACTCGGTCACCCAGTCAACATATTTTCCCTTGAAGCCATTAAACCTTTTCTCTCAGCACTTGCTTTTTTGTGCATTTTTCAGCAAACTATATTCAAAATGTTATATTTTCTAACCTTTTGTAGATGCATTTGAGGGAGACGAAGGCCGACATTCAACAGATGATCCACGCCAGACTGAGCAAAATGGAGCAGATAAAAAATTCAGTGGATCTCAGCAAAGTAAGTCGGGGATTGTTGTCTGGATGCATGTTCAAAAAGAGTTAACTGCTCAGGTGTGTCTGTTTTTTATCTGTAAATTGACATGTTCTTTTGTTTCAATCGACAGAAAATCACAGAGAGAGAGATACAGAGCAGCGCTCAGGTCTGCACCCTGCTGATAACCGCCATTGAGAGACAACAGGCCGGGCTGGTCGAGGAGCTCGAGGAGAGGCAGGGAGAAGCTGAGAGGAGAGCCGAGGAGCTGCTGGTCGAGCTGGAGCAGGAAATCAACCAACTGCAGACGAGGAGCAGCGAGCTGCAGCACCTGGAGCTCACTCAGCACCCTCTTCACCTCCTACAGGTTAGATACCTGAACTGCATTTCAACATTTCTGTGCTGCGTCAGCATTTCAAGAACTCATGAGAAACCCCATGTGTCTTCCCTATTTTAGAGCTTCCCATCTCTAAGTAAACTCCCATCCACTAAAGACTGGTCTGAGGTGGCAGTCCACTCAGATAACTGCATGGGGACAGTGAGGAGAGCCGTCTCTAAGCTGGTGGACATCTGCCAGGAACTTGGGAACAAACTGTCTGCAGAAGGTCAGTAGTCTTTTGGCAGAAAATCTTTATCTACTTCACAAAATGACCAAAGATTCGAGCGATAGATTGTGAAAATCAATGCATGAAATCAACCTTTTCGTTCTCCGTTTTTGCAGAAGCAGACAAGATGGATCAATATGCAGGTATGTTCACAATCATACATCCATTGCTTATTTCAATAAC
>JBOFRC010000321.1:0-2121 GCA_051650825.1 Sarcina sp.
TAATGTGTGTGTTTTAACATGTACTCTGTTAGAAGTTACATTAAACCTTTATCATATTGAACTCTACAGTTTGTTTGTATTGATTAAGAAGAATTTGTTACTTTGTTGTGGGGGACCTAACTCCATCTGGCCCAGAGGGAGGTTTTCTCTACGACATTCTGCAGCGCAGAACAACGGTGGCCACCAAAACAAAGCAGAGCCTGTTATTAAACTCTGCACAATACTGGTTGTATCTGAGCGCAGTGTGCATTCGCCCGGATCAGAAATAGTACGTAACCTCTCCCTAAAGAATCTAAATTATAAAGGAGTTCAATGTGATTTTAACGTGATTGTGTGAAATGCATGCATTGATGAATGAATGATAATAAATACTAACCTATGAGCTATGAGAACAAGGCCTAAGAATAAGTCATGATTTCTGACAATATAGATATATTTTATGAGTGAAAACCTGTGGATACCGCTCATTCAAAGAGGCAGAAGAAACGGCAGGGTGAGGTCTGAACGGACAGGCATTTGAGTTCAAACTCCTGTGGATACTGCTCTTTTTGGGTCTAGAAAGTGTATCAGAAAGAGGTCTGCACGGACAGTTAGTTTTAGGCCTTATATGTTGAAGTTATGTATGAATATGCTAGCGATTGTGTGTCTGAACGGGAATCCTATGTGTTGAATCAGATTAAGAAGTGGGTGTCTGAAAAAGAACAGTGGAGTGGAGCGAAAGGAATCAGTTTGGAGCAATAGTACTAAAGCAGCCACTGGCTGGCCTGTTGGAGTACCAGAGGTACACCAGATCATGACTATAACTGATATAGATTATGGTGCCATTTTTCCATGGACTCAGACACACAAGAATTCTTATTGGATCAGGTACCTATGGTACAACCAGCAAAAGTGTATGAATAGTACACTATCAGCCTTAGACGCATCAAGGCACAGTTACGTGCCACCTCTACCATGACCATGCAGAATAGATTTGTTTTAGACCAAAAATTAGCTGAAGAAATGTGCGTTTGCACGCACATTGGACCTGAGTGTTGTACAGTCATTCCAATGCACTCAGGCCTTCTATGGCTTTAGTTCCATCCTCATCTAAGAAACTTGAGAGACGAACACATTGAGAATCACTCAAGGAGCAAAAAAGCAACGTATGGCATAACGAGCCGCATAGCATGATGATATTCATAGAAGACATTGTGTTAAATGATGAATTTGTGAAATGGAACAGAGGTAGATTTAGACCATTTAGACAGAGGTAGCTTTAGACCATTTAGACCATTTAGACCATCCATCAATGGACCCTTTTTTGTATGGAGTCAGACGTGGCGACTAGACAAAATAATCCACGATTACTCCAAAGACACACACACAACCCAAGACCATTATAGTAAAGACGACT
The DNA here is from genome assembly GCA_051650825.1 of Sarcina sp. Lineage (GTDB taxonomy): Bacteria > Bacillota > Clostridia > Clostridiales > Clostridiaceae > Sarcina. Next base: position 1,397 of record JBOFRC010000321.1, read on the forward strand.
TACCCACTTTACTAACTAGGACTACATGGTATGGAATGACAGTTAGCACACTGACAAGTACCACGCCGTGTATAAATTAGACAGAACAGTTTGGACAGAGGTTGTGAGTTTCAAGCTGATGGTTGGAAATGATGACGAAGCCATGATTCATAGTCATCCTTAGGATAACAGAGTCACCCAGAAAGCTGAGTTACGTTGCTTGACCGTAGACGGACTCTGTCATCACAGGCTAGAGAATACATGTTTATCATTATGGCATTTGCCGTTAATGCCATTTTTTGGTTTTGATTCTTGGATGGGACTTCTTCAGTCCCACTGTGGAACTAAATTACTCTGCTGTTGAAATATTCTACTGTTGGATCAGCTAAGCAATTAAGTGTAGCAATATATTATGTTGTGTACAGGGTAACGACATCTGCCGGCCTGTGCTACTCCTGCGTACCTGTGATTGATGTATCTATTGTGCAGAGGCCACTCTGCCCTTCCTGAACTGGGCAGTTACCTGAGTTACCAATGCGCATGGATGCACACGTAGTTCAACTGAATAAGTTCACTTTCTGACTGAATGGTTCACTTTTGTGACTGCAAGAAATGTGCTCCATAATTAAAACGACACAATGGAATAATGAAATAGCTATTTTGTAAGTAACTACGGCTGAAAGAATCAAAAGAGAATTAATTTGCGTAGGGTGCCGTCTAAAGTCCATCAGCTAATTCAGTCTTTG
>JBOFRC010000322.1:0-2895 GCA_051650825.1 Sarcina sp.
AGTAGATTAGGTTGAAATTTTATAGATTTAAGTAGCCTTTTGCGAAACTATAAAAATCTACTTAAGCCCTTATTATAATTAAAATATGAGTAATCTTTTGTGAAAATATTTCCCTGATAATTTAGGTTTATAAGGATCAATGTATATGACTATTACCTGTCATATCTAAAAAATAAATTGGTTAAGTTTACTTTATCTAAATTGAATATTGAAATAGAAGAAACGTTAATTAAAATGATTAGCGTTATTAAGTATATACAAAAGTTTAAGGAGAGATTTCTATGGCACGTAACAGAGTAAAAATAGGTTCCATGACTAAACAGATTCAGGATAGATTAGATGAAAAGTTAGCAATTGGAGAATCTAAACATAAAGCAAAAGAAAATGGAACGGCTAAAGATAAAATTTATAGTTGGAGTACTTATAAAAACTACATGAAACATGCTCATTATTTTACGGATTACTGTAAATCTAAATATGATGTAAAGACATTAGATGATTGTAAAAAATATGTTCCTGAATATCTTAAAGAGTGTATAGACAAAGGATTAGCTCCGTATACACAAAAGGCATATGCAAGTTCACTGGCTAAAATTTATGGATGCTCTACTAATGATTTTGGAGTTAAGACGGAAACAAGGCATAGAGCAGATATAACTAGAAGTAGAGGGGCTAAAGAAAGAGATAAACATTTTTCTGAAGAAAGAAATAAAGAATTAGTGGAATTCTGTAAATCTACAGGGCTTAGAAGAAATGAATTGAAGTATATAACTGGTGATAGATTATATAAAAATGAAAAAACAGATACTTACATGGTTCATGTAAGTATTGGAACTAAAGGTGGAAGAGATCGTAATGTGCCAGTAATCGGAAATGTAGATAATGTTGTTAAATTAATGAATAGTGCTGGTAGCAATAGAGTATTTAGTAAAATATCTAGTGCAGCAGACATTCATTCATATCGCTCAAATTATGCTACAAGCTATTATAAGAGCATTGCAAGAGAGATTAAGGATATTCCCTTTGATAAGGTTAATAAAGGCACAGGACACGCATATCAGAGTGATGTTTATGTATGTAGAGATGATATGAAGGGCATAAAATTTGATAAATCTGCAATGGCAGAGGTAAGTCAAGCTTTAGGACATAATAGAATATCTGTGATTGCAGGGCATTATTTAAGAGATATAGAAGAAGTTGAGGAATAATTATGAAGTATGTAAGATCTATAGAACAGTTTGGTATTTTAAAAGGAAAACATATTCAATACAAATATTTTGATACACCTGAAGCTCGTAATAATTTTAATGAGAACTCTGAATTTAGAGGCTGTGGAGGAGAAAATTTATATCTTTATGATGAAGGTGAACATGAGTATGTAGAAGGCTTAAAAGAGATAATACTTAGTTTAAAAAGAGAAAATAAAAAAATTTATGAAATTCAAAGCGAAAATAAAGAATATATAAATAAAATAAATGAATTGAAAAATAAAATTAAAGAGTTACAGAATAAAGAAAATAATTTTAATATAGAGGAATATGAAAATATAAAAGTTAAAAATAATGAATTACATGATAAATTAACTCAAGCTACAAGAAATATAAATAATTTAAAAGAGAATATAACGGTTGAGAAAGCTAAAAATGATAATTTAATGAGAATAATGAAAGAAAGGGCTAATGCTAAAAGAGGTCTAAAACCTAAAAAAGAGCATGATGGATATATTCCACTTTTTAATAAAGAAACTATATTTTCTTTTAAGTATAAAGAGATGAATAAAATAAAATCTATAAATTATAATGTATGGAGATTAAAATTAGAAACTCCATATTCCAGTAAGATGGACTTAAAATATATTTTAAAAGATATTGAAAAGTACCTTTTACATTCATATCAAGATTTAAAATTTAATTGTATTTCAAGATTTGATTTTAAATCATTGATAAAAAAAGAAAATAGAAAAGATATAAAAAGGTTTAAAGAAATGATGGAAAATGCTGAAGAAGTTCATGTTTTTAAGATAGAATATGAAGTTAATTTTAAAAAAGGCTTATGGGAAATAGAACTTCTATCTAATAGAGAAATTAAAATAAGTAATGATTTAAAATAAAAAAGGGATTTAGGTGTAACTACAGAATAATAGTATGTAGTTACACTTTTTTTATTGTGTAACTACGATAAAACTAAAAAATATAGGTGTAATGATGAAAGAAAAAAAAGATAAATTAATACAAGTAAGAATTACATCAAATGATAAAATGAAATTAAAAAAAATCGCTAAAAAGCAAGGTATTTCAATGAGTGAGATAGTTTGTAATTGCATAACTGAAATGATTGAAAAAGATGAATTTAAGTGTAGTTACAAAGAAAAAATTGAGAAAAGAACTAATTCGTTTGAAGAAAAAATGAAAAAACTTAAAGAAAAAATGAGATGGTAAATTTATAAAAAAACTAATGATAAAGGTGATAAAAATGAATGTAGATTTTACTGAAAAAGAGATGGGGTTACTATTGGATGGATTATATAATTTAGAAATGGATTTAGAATTTAGAATTGATGAGATAAGAGAAGTTTTAAATGATCCTAAATTTAGAAGTGGAGATAATACATATAATTATAAATAACTCAATGCTTCGTTGAATAGAATGAAAAAGATAAAAGACTTAGAAAATAAAATAATAGAAATATAATTTAAATGTGATAATGATAAAAAATTGAAAATTTTTGATAAAAGACTATTAGAAACTTTATTTTCTAATAGTCTTTTATTTTGAAAATAAGTATTATATTACGTTGATTTATTTACATAAAAAGTATAAAATGTAAGTAAATTCTAATAAAAGGGGGAATTATGATGAAAATAAAAAAATTAGGTTTACTATTTTTAGTAGCTT
>JBOFRC010000323.1:0-3632 GCA_051650825.1 Sarcina sp.
CTTTATAAACTGCACATAAAATTCCTAATATTAAGATATATACAACTGCATGTATTATTTCACTATAATAAAAATCAAATGAATAAAACTTAAGATATTTAATTATAATACAAAAAACATCTATAAATTTAACTATTATATTTTCTAAAATAGCTAGATTTAAATCTATACAAAATAAAAAAACTGATATTATTCCTAATGGTAGTAATAAATATATTATTGGTGTTAGCAATAAACTTCCTAAAATAAAGTTCACAGAAAACCCAGAAAAACAAAAAATCATAATAGGATATACAAATACTTGTGCTGAAAGACTCATACTAATAGATTTATTTAAAATGCTTGGCAAAAAATAAAACATTCTATTAAAAAGTTTATTAAATAAAAGAATTCCAAGTGTTGCAAAATAACTTAAATAAAATCCCACATCACTTAAATAATAAGGTCTAAAAACTAAAAGTATCATAGCTGAAATTATAAGCGCTATAACTGATTTATAATTTTTTCTCACTAAATTTGCACCCTCTAAAATTATAAGCATTATATAAGCCCTAAGACCTGACCCTGTAAGCCCTGTCACTATTACATATATAGCTACTAAACCTAGTGCTATACCTACATTAGATATTTTTTTTATTAAATTATATATAAATACAATATGAAATCCAGAAATACATATAAGATGTAATACTCCAATATTCTTCATACTATCAAGTTCATTTCTATCAATATAATCCTTATTTCCGAAAACTAGAGCTGTTATTATACTAGCTTTTTCTGTTCCTATTTTCTTTTCTAAGCTCATATAATATTTATCTGATAAACCTCTTAGTTTAAATAATAAATCTTTCTTTTTACGTAAATTTTCTTTTACAAATAAATGTCCTACTTCACCTTTATCTATATTTGCCTCACTTTTAAATTTTCCATCAAAATATACTTTTTCATATCGCTCTAAATTTTCCTTAGAATATAATTTCATCTTTCGTCCATTTGAAGTTACTAAATAATATTTATCATACTTCTTTTCCACTCTAGCCATAAAACTATCACTTTTATTTGCAGAAAAATTATAATAACTATATATACTAGTAAATCCTAAAATCAAAGCTAAACAAATTATAATATAAATTTTTTTATCATATATTAAAAATAAAAAAGCAAGAATAGGAATGCTAATAAGTAGCATCCCTTCTTGCTTTATATAAAAATAAACAAATAAGAACATTCCTATAAGAATAGCTATAAATATATGTATTATAGGATTTTTAAACTCTAATTTTTCTATACTCTTCAAACAAATCACCTAATTATGATTGTTGCCACTTATATAAGAAAAATTCACATATAATATAAATAATTAAAACTCCTATAAAATAAATAAAATATTTACTAACTGTCCCTATAAGAACTACTGCTAAACACATATTAAGTGAGAATAATACTATGTTAGCTATGTAAATAATCATATTTTTTTTATTCTCTTTAATATTTTGCTTCACTAAAACTGGTGTAAGCATAAAAATATGTAAAAAAATCATATTCAAAATTTTAAAATCAAAAAATTCACTAAAGAAAATCAAACTACAGATATATATAAAAGCTTTTAAAACTCCTGTAATCGCTAAATAACTCATACTAAATTCGTCTTCTATTTTATTATAAAAGAAATGCATCAATATAATAGGTAATATTACTATATTCAATACTAAAATATTTAAGCTAAATGCATTATCTGTACTAAATGCTAGTCCACAATAAAGTAATATTAAAATTTGTGTCATAAACACACATTTGCAATAATCGAAAGCTTTACCTAAAGCAATTGATAACTCTCTCCCTTGTACAATTAAATTTAAAAACTTATCAAGTATCGCATCCTTAATTTGGATATTCCCTAACTTTTCTAAAAGCTTTGCTGGTCTTTCTCCTGTTGTAATTCCTATATCAGCTAAAATTACACTTGGCATGTCAGAAAGATTTTCTCCTGTAGCAGCAACTCCATAGTTATCTGCTGTAAATAATGAAATAATTTTACTTTTTATCGCAGGTGTTATTCTACAAAGAACTTTAATTCTAGATAAAACATCTAATAATTCTGTTTTTTCTAATGATAAAAGCTCTACACCCGAGATTACCTCTTCCATACCTTTGACTAACCCAAGTTCTATAGCACATCTTGTTGCTACTATTTTATTATCATCTGTTATCATAATAGGAAGTATTTTTTCACTCTTTAATTTATCTAACATTTCTTTAGCATTTTCTTTTATTGGATTTTCAAATCCAGCAATTCCAATAAAAACCAAATTACTCTCTATATTTTCATCTTCACTAGGCTCATAATTAAAGCTTCTGTATGCAAAACCTATAGTTGCATATGCTTTATTCGAAATATTAAAATCTATCATTCTTATTTTTTCTATGTCTTGTTCTGTTATTTCTCTTTCCATTCCATCTATCATTATGTACTTACATCTCTCAAGAACATCATCAACAAAGCCTTTTATACTCGCTCTATATCCCTTCTTAACTTTGTTAACGCTTGTGCTAACTCCTTTTTGTGCTTCAAATGTAATATTGAATCTATTTGGATATTTTGCTACTATACTTGGCTTAAAAATATTTTTTTTATTACAAAATTCAAGAATAGCTCCATCTATAAGACTTCCTTTATATCTATTTTCATCTTTTATAAAAGTTGCATCATTATTTAATATTCCTATATTAAGCATTCTTTCTATATTAACATTCTTAATATCTAAGCCTATTAAATTATCTATATATTTATCAGAAGTATATATAGCTTTTAAGTTCATTTTTCTCTGCGTAATTGCCCCTACCTTTGGTATAAAAAATACATCAATATTATCAAATCTCTCAAGCTCGCTCATATCATCAAATGTTATTCCCATCGCTTCAAATTCTTTCTTTTTTAAGAATTTATAAGCTAATTCACTTATACCAACATTTAATGTAGCTGCTAAAAACCATATATTCATGCTAGTATCAATTGCTGTTTTAGATTCTGATACAAATAATACTATAGTAGATATAACTGCAATAATTAAAGTAATTTTACTTATAAATCTAGAATCATATGCAAGAGTCTCTCCTATTATTTTGCTCCTCAAATCTGAAACTTTAAGATAGTCTAATAATTTACCTATTTGAGTATCATTTCCTATACCAACTACTATCCCCTTTGCCCGTCCCTTAGTTACACGAGTTCCTCTAAATACCATATTATTAATTTCTGATAAGCTTTTAACTCTCTCAATTCTTGTGCTATATTTTCTAACATCTATATCATTAGAATTTATATTTCGTTCATTTACAAACAAGTTTTGTTCATCTATTATTCGAATATCTGCCGATATAATATTCCCTTTTTCAAGAAAAACTATATCTCCAACTGTTAAAACATCCGCTTTAATTTTATCCCTAACACCAGCTCTTATAACACTTACATCTGTATAATTTAAAGCTTCTAACTGTAAAGTCTTTTCTCTTTTCTTTCTAAATAAAATATACTTATAACTTAAAATAACGCCTATTATCATTACCGCAATTACTCCATAAGTATATTTTTTTAAAATTATTGATAGAAATATTACTATTAATAATAAATA
>JBOFRC010000324.1:0-9723 GCA_051650825.1 Sarcina sp.
ATTTATATAAGTATACATAAGTTTCAATAAGTGTTCTAATAAATTTAAAGTACATAGTTTTAGTGTTATTTCATGGAAAATAAAGGATAATTATATTTTGTGTAGAATATAAAGTATATATGTAAAATAATGGGGGTGATCTGTTTGAATAAAAAATGTCCAGTTTGTGGTGAAAAAGAGTATATTGATATTATTTATGGATACCCATCAAAGAGATTAATCGAATTAGTAAAAGAAGCTGAGCTACAATTTGGAGGTGAGATAATAAAACCTGGCTCAATGAGTAAATGTTGTAAAACCTGCAAAGTTTATTATAATTATGAAATACCGCCTATGAGAGAACTTAAAAGCTTGAAAATTAATATAGACAGTTTTGTTAGGGGAAGTTCATATTTTTATATGGATGAAATAAATTTATTTTATGCTAAGTCTGAAAAGGGATGTCTAGAAGACTTTACGAGTAGTGGAATAGAAGATATGCTCAGCAAAAAAATAATAATAAAGCCAAGTTTAAGTGATGAAGAAAAAGGAAAATTGATTTGTAAAATTGAAAATTATCTAGATTATATACATATAGATAGCTGGAAGCAAAAAGATGACGTTAGAAAAGAATCTTTAGTAGATGCTGATAAGTGGGGGATTTCAGTTACATATAGTAATGGAAAAAATATAGCAATATCAGGTTTTCATGATAGACCAGTTTATTGGACAGATCTTATTAAGTGTCTTAAAGAGGAAACTGGAATAGAAATAGAAAAAGTTTGAATTTTGAGAGTTCAAATTTAGAAAAAATAGATAAAATATAAAGCAAGGTTGTATCAGTAGTGGTTAGTTATTACCAATGTGATACAACCTTTTTTCTATAGAATAAAAACATGTGTTTTTTTAGGGGAAACAAATTTTATTGAATCATTGCTAAATAGTTAGAAATTTGCTATATAAATTGAATTAATTATTAAATGAAAATGTTTAAAATTATATAATTAAAAATTAAATGTATATATAGAGATTAATTAAATGTTAATTGATAAAATTAAATTAATATTTAAAAGGTAAATTATGGGTGTTTAATTACACTAATAGAAAAATCTAAGGGGGCGAATTATCATGGAAGAAAATAGAGAACAATGGGGATCGAAAGTTGGTTTTATTTTAGCAGCTATTGGCTCGGCAGTTGGACTAGGAAATATTTGGAGATTTCCGTATATAGCATATGAAAATGGTGGAGGTGCTTTTTTAATACCATACTTTTTTGCAATTTTTACAGCAGGAATTCCATTACTTATTTTAGAATACACTATGGGGCATAAATATAGAGGATCAACCCCTTTAGCTATAGCTAGAGCAAGTAAAAAATGGGAATGGCTTGGTTGGTGGCCAACAATAACTTCAGCAATTATAGTTGCGTATTATTCTGTTATTATAAGTTGGTCTATGAATTATTTTGTAATGAGTTTCAAAAAAGGCTGGGGAAGTGATGCTAATTCATTTTTTCATAATGATTTTTTACAATTATCATCATCACCATTTGATTTAGGTGGAATAGTGGGTTATGTACTGGTAGGTGTTTTGCTAATTTGGCTTATTAACTGGTTTGTTTGTTATAAGGGAGTAAAAAAAGGAATAGAAAAAGTAAATAAAATTTTACTTCCTACATTAGTCGTAATTATGATTATTATTGCAATAAGAGCAGTAACTTTAGAGGGTGCAGCAAAGGGACTTAATACTTTATTTACTCCTGATTGGGAGATGGTGTTTAAACCATCGGTATGGATTGCAGCATATGGGCAAGTTTTTTATTCTTTAAGTATAGCAATAGGAATTATGATGACTTATTCAAGCTATTTACCTAAAAAATCTGATATAAACAATAGTGCTTTTGTTACTGCATTTGCAAACTGTGGGTTTGAGTTTTTATCAGCTATAGCAGTATTTGCTATTTTAGGTTTTATGGCAACCGCTCAAGGAGTAGGGGTTTCAGATGTTGTTTCAAGTGGTGTAGGGCTTGCATTTGTTGCTTTTCCACAAATATTTAATGCAATGGGACCGATAGGTAATTTTATAGGAGTATTATTCTTTCTATGCTTAATTTTTGCAGGAATTACATCATCGGTGTCATTAACAGAAGCTGTTTCAGCTCCATTTAGAGATAAATTTGGCTGGAGCAGAAAAAAGGTTGTTACAGGGATGTGCGTTATAGGATGTTCGTTAAGTGTCCTTTTTGCAACGAATGCAGGATTGTATCTTTTAGATATTGTAGATGCATTTATAAACAATTATGGAATTGTAACAGTAGGGCTTCTTGAAGTTATTTTAATTGGATGGATTGTAACACCTAAAAAGCTTAGAGAACATTCAAATTCGGTTTCGAACTTTTCTATAGGAAAGTGGTGGGATGTAACTATTAAGTTTATAACTCCAGCTATTCTTATTTATATGATAGTACAAAATATAATTATAGAAATAAAAACACCATATGGAGGTTACCAAATTTCAGAACTTTTAGCTTTTGGATGGTCGGTAATTGGATTTGGTATAATTGTTGCACTCATTATGTCTAAAAAACCTTGGAGGCATAATACTTTAGAGGATATAGAAAAAAATAAAGTAGAAGTAAGTAATAACAATGAATAAAAAATAAAAAAAATATGACAAATTAAAATTTGAAGGAGATGATAAAAATGACTATTACATCGATGATATTCTTTTTTATAGGAGCTTTGGTATTGTGGGGAGGATTAGCTATTACATTAATGATGTTAATAAAAGGGAATGGTAAATAAAATATTTAAGATTGTAACCTTTTTGACTTTTAAAAGAAATGAAATTTGCAATTTAATAGGAGTAGAATAACAATATAAAATGGTTGAATAATAATTTGTAAAATTATTACCATATTTATACTTAAAATCGAATTACAGGGAGTGTGTAACAAATGATAAATGTACAACAAGTACAAAACTATGACATGACAACACAAAGTTTAAGTCAACAAGAACAAAATGCATCAAGTACTGTACAAGTAAATGTTGTTGATCAAATGGGGAATAATATTGACTCATATTCAATGACAGGAAATACTAGCTCAGCTATTGCAAATAACTTAAAAAGTCAAAATGGTGTTATAGAAGTTTTAGTAAATGGGAAAGCGATGTCTATGGCTCAAGCGAAGAGTTTAACATTTGGACAAGCTGGAAGTACTATTACAGTAGTAGAAAATGGAACTATGGGAATTAACTCATCTTATTCTATAAACGGAAATGTTTATGCTATAGGACAAACAAATGGAGATTATGTTAGCCAAACAGGTGCTAAAATATATGTTCCTTCTAATGTATTAAAAGACAATACATTATCATCAGTAGAAATTAATGGCGTTGATTATACTGGGAAAATAGAAGGGAACTATGTTGTAGTTAATGGAGAGATACCTGCTATAGCTGCAGAAGCGAATAATGTAGTGGTTAGATTCCACCATGAGCATGTAATGCCAGGTAGGGGTGTATCACAAGCTAATACTGGTAAAGCTAGTGTTCAAGTAATTCAAATGAATCAATATGGACAAGAATTAGCAACTCAAACTATTAATGATGCTAATGGATATTCTTTATTACCAGTTTTCTCAAACCTTCAAGGTGAAGTTACAAGCATAACTTATAATGGAGCAAATGCTACAGTTATGGATTTACTTACACAAGCATATGAGAATGGTACAAGTAATGTTCTAATAATAACAGAACATACAAATTCACCAATTCAACTAACAGCATCTTTCATGGGACATCAAATAGGAGTACCATTAAACAATAGCGATAGTATTACAGCAAATGGAGTTCATTTAGATATACCAACAGGATTATTAAGAAACTTTAATGTTTCAAGTGTAAATATCAATGGCGTTGAATACACTGGAAAACTAGAAGGGAATACATATGTTGTTAATGCTTTCATACCTGGAGCAGTTAAATACGACACTGTAATAAACCTTTTACGTAAATAATCAATTCACTAAAGAAGTTATGAAGTGCGAAATCATAACTTCTTTTTTTGTTTCAATAATATACAAAGTTAGTATATCTAAAGAACTTAAGTTTACTTAGAATTTTATCATAACAACTAAAAAAGTCTATAATGTATGAGCATTTTTAGCTAACAATCTAATAATAATTATTATCTGCAGCAATAAATTTATTAGATTTACTATAGAGAATATAGATAAATAATACTTTATATAGGTATTTGATTTGAAACACATATTTATTTGTATAAATATGTGTATATGGTAATTCCAAAAATATCCTTTTTATTTATAAATAAAATTAATTTAATTGTAAATGAATATTAAATATATTAATATAATAAAAAAAACGTTATATATATATAATTTATATATTTAGATAAATGGATATTATAGGTATATTTGAATTTTTGTTAGAATAAAAATTAATTGAATAAAATAACTATAGTTATTTTAGGGTGATATAATCAGATAGAGAGATAATAATAAATGTAAGGAGCAGTTTATGGAAAATAGATTAGATGAATTAAAACAAGAATTAAAAAAAATTGGGAATTTAAATAGTGGATTAGCACTAATTTATTGGGATATGCAGACTAAAATGCCAAGAAAATCAACAGCTCAAAGGGCAGAGATAATAGAGGAATTATCAGGTCAAGTATTTAAGTTACAAACATCAGATAGAATGGGAACTCTTTTAGATGAAGCACAAAAGTATAAAAATGAGCTTACAGATGCAGAAAAAGCGATGATAAAGATTGCTAGAAAAGAGTATGATGCTACTAAAAAAATACCAGAAAATAGATATAGAGCTTTTGTAAGTGCATCAGCTATTTCATCTAATGCATGGCAAGAAGCTAAAGAAGCAAATAATTTTGAAATATTCAAACCACATTTAAAAGTTATGGTAGATTTTCAAAGAGAATTTATTGAGTATTGGGGTTACACAGGAAATAAATATAATACATTATTGAATAAATTTGATGAAGGAGCTACAGTAGAGAAAATAGATAGTATTTTTGATGAGCTTAAAGAGGGAACTATAAAGCTTTTAACTAAAATAAGTGATAGTAAAAAAGAAATTGATAATAGTATTTTTAAGGCTGAGTTTGATAAAAATGGACAGGAAAAATTATCAAGATTTATTTTAGATAAAATGGGATATGACCTTGAACAAGGAAGAATTGATGAGAGTATGCACCCATTTACAGTTGGTTTTGGCAATAAAGACGTAAGAATAACAACTAATTTTGGATATCCTGAGTTTACTTTTGCTTTATTTAGTTGTATACACGAAGGTGGGCATGCTATTTATGAGCAAAATATCGCTGATGAATTACAAAAAACAGGAGTAGATAGTGGACTTTCAATGAGTATACATGAATCACAATCAAGATTTTATGAAAATTTACTTGGAAGAAGTAAAGAATTTTGGAAGTATTTCTTACCATTTGTTAAGTATGAATTTAGTGAATTTAAAGACATATCATTAGATGATTTTTATGGTGCTTTAAATTTAGTTGAACCAACATTTATAAGAACAGAAGCTGATGAACTTACTTATAATTTACACATTATAATTAGATATGAAATAGAAAAAGCTCTTATTAATGGAACTTTAGAAGTTGAAAATGTTAAGGCAGAGTGGAATAAGAAGTACAAAGAGTATTTAGGGATAGAACCAACAGATGATAGTATAGGTATTTTACAAGATATGCATTGGTCAGATGGTTCATTTGGATATTTCCCAAGTTATTCATTAGGAAATTTATATTCAGCACAAATGTTTGCAAAACTTAAAAAAGATGAACCTACTCTTATGGAGGAAATTCAAGATGGAAATTTAAAGGTTGCATATAATTGGCTTAAAGAAAATGTCCATAGATATGGAGCAACATATACATCAAGTGAACTTATAAAAAAAATTACAGGAGAAGACCTTGATGTTAGATATTTCTTAGATTATGTAAATGAAAAATATACTAAAATATATGATTTATAATCATTTTGTTAAAAAAGTCTTACTATTATTGGTGAGACTTTTTTTGAAGTTAAATTTAATTAGTAAATTACTATTTTATCCAAAAATGTTTGAGATTTTATTTAATAAATCTCCTAAATATGATAAAGTTTATTTGGGTGGTATTTTATTAGCTACACCAATTTTAATTTTATCTAAAAATAAAGTTTATAAAAAATTCTAGAGTTTGCAGAACATTAAAATTTTAAATTTTTAGATAATTTAGACTGTAATTTAAAAAAGTTAATTAAAGCTTTAAATAAATTAAGTCTATATTTAGTTATATTTGAAAAATTAAATTTTAATTTAGGCTATATCGATTTTGAATGGCACTAAAAATTCATCAACTTTTGGGGGTGATATTATAAAGTTTGGTTTTATTGGAGCTTCTAAACTTGGAGTTTCACTAGGAAAATATTTTATTGAAAATAATATAAAAGTTAGTGGTTATTATAATAGAAACAATGAAATGGCAAAAGAAGCAGCTGTTTTTACTGGTACTATGTTTTTTGAAACAATAGAAGAATTAGTGAAAAATAGTAGTGTTATATTTATATCTACAGCAGATTGTGCAATTGCACAAATGTGGGAGTTGTTAAAGCAATATAATATAACAGGAAAAATTATATGTCATGGAAGTGGTTCTATATCTTCTGAAATTTTTTCAAATATAAATAAATTTGGTGCCTATGGCTATTCTATTCATCCTATGCTTGCAATTTCTAGCAAGTACGATTCCTATAAATTATTAAAAAATGCCTTCATAACAATTGAGGGAGATAAAAAATATAAATATTCTTTATACAATCTTTTTAAAGACATTGGTAATGATGTTGCCTTTATATCTAGTAATGATAAGGCAAAATATCATTTGAGTGCAGTTATGGCGAGTAATCTTATAGTTGCTCAAGTAAATAAAAGTGTTCAACTTTTATCAGAATGTGGTTTTGATAAAAATGAAGCTTTAAAGGCTTTGATGCCTCTTATAGAAAATAATATAAAAAATATTTCTAAGAAGGGTGTAGAAGAAAGTTTAACTGGTCCTGTAGAAAGAGGCGATTTAGGAACTATAAAAAGACATGTAGATTGTTTTGAAAATGAAAATGATTTAGAGCTTTATAGACTTTTATCATTAGGTGCATTAGAGATTGCACAAGAAAAAAATAATTTTAGGAATTATGATGAAATTAAAGATTATCTGGAGGAGTAATGTAATGAAAAATACAGCTATTACATTTAAAGAGTTTAAAGAAAAAAAAGAAAAAATAACTATGCTTACAGCATATGATTATTCAATGGCAAAGCTTGTTGATAATTCAGGTATAAATGGAATATTAGTAGGTGATTCTCTAGGAATGGTATGTTTAGGGTATGAAGATACTTTATCAGTTACTATGGAGGATATGATTCACCATACAAAAGCAGTGGCAAGAGGAGCTAAAAATGCTTTAGTAGTTGCTGATATGCCATTTATGTCTTATCAGACATCTGTGTATGATGCAGTACTAAATGCAGGGAGATTAATGAAAGAAGGTAGAGCAAGTGCTATTAAACTTGAAGGGGGATTTGAAATTTGCCCACAAATTGAAGCAATAACAAAATGTGCTATACCTGTTATGGCGCATATAGGCTTAACACCTCAATCAGTTAATGCTTTTGGTGGATTTAAAGTTCAAGGAAAAGATATAGAAAACGCTCAAAGAATAATTGAAGAAGCTAAGGCTGTAGAAGCAGCTGGAGCATTTGCAGTAGTATTGGAATGTGTCCCAAGTAAGCTTGCACAAAAAATTTCAGAAGCTATCAAGATACCAACTATAGGTATAGGAGCTGGTGCAGGGTGTGATGGACAAATTCTTGTTTATCAAGATATGCTTGGTATGTTTAATGATTTCACTCCAAAATTTGTTAAAAAATATGCTGATTTATCAGAGCAAATGGATGTTGCTTTTAAAAAATATATAGAAGAAGTTAAAGATGGAGTGTTCCCAGGACAGGAGCATACATTTAAAATTAGTGACGATGTCTTAGATAAGTTATATTAGGAGGAAAAAATGATAGTTGTTGATAGAATTAAAGAAGTTAGAGAGTTTACAAAAAAAAGTATAATTGATCAGGAAAGTATAGGCTATGTTCCTACAATGGGATTTTTACATGAAGGACATAAAAGTCTTATAGATAAAGCTAGAAAAGAGAATGATAAAGTAGTAGTTAGTATATTTGTAAATCCTACTCAATTTGGGGCAGGAGAAGACTTAGATGCGTATCCTAGAGATTTAGAGAGAGATTTAGAACTTTGTAAAAATGCTGGTGTAGATATAGTCTTTGTTCCACAAGCAGCAGAAATGTATTTTAAAGATGCAACAACAAAGATTTCTATGGAAACTTTATCAGAAGAATTATGTGGGAAAAGTAGACCTGTACACTTTGGCGGAGTTTGTACAGTAGTCGCTAAATTATTTAATATAGTAAATCCTACAAGGGCATATTTTGGAGAAAAAGATGCACAGCAACTTGCTATTATTAAAAGAATGGTAAGAGATTTGAATTTTGATGTAGAAATAATAGGGTGTCCTATAGTAAGAGAAAGTGATGGCTTAGCTAAAAGTTCAAGAAATACTTATTTGTCTAAAGAGGAGAGAACAGCAGCTGTAGTTTTACACAAATCTTTAGAAATAGCAAAAACAATTATAGAAAATGGTGAAAGAAATGTTTCTGTAATCATTGAAAATATAGAAAGAGTTATTAAAAGTGAGAAGTTAGCTAAAATTGATTATATAGAAGTAGTTGATAGCAAATCTATTCAAAAAGTAGAAATAGTAGAAGAGGATGTTCTAGTAGCTATAGCTATTTATATTGGGAAAACAAGACTTATAGATAATTTTACTTATAGATTTTAAAAAAAGGTTTGGTGTATATCATGAGGATTAGTATGTTAAAAGGAAAAATTCATAGAGCAACTGTAGTTCAAGCAGAGTTAAACTATGTTGGGAGTATAACAGTTGATGAAGATTTATTAGAGGCGTCAGGAATTTTAGAATATGAGAAAGTATGTATCGTTGATATAGATAATGGTGCAAGATTTGAAACATATACAATAGCAGGTGAAAGAGGATCTGGAATGATATGTTTAAATGGTGCAGCAGCAAGGTGTGTACAAGTAGGCGATAAAATTATTTTAATGGCATATTGTGAATTAGAAGCAGAAGAGGCAAAAAGTCATAAGCCTAGAGTTGTTTTTGTCGATGAAGAAAATAAAATAAATAGAGTTACTAATTATGAGAAACATGGACAATTGATTTAAATAAGAAAAGTTTTTTAAAATTAGATTGAAAATTTAGGACTATATTATATAAGAAAAAATTTTGCTTATATAATATAGTCCTTTTTTTGAAAAAAATTATAATTTTAAAAGTAAATAAGGAAAATTAGATAGATTTAAATTTAAAAATAAAGAAATTTAAGGAATGAATATTGAGAATTTTAATTATACTTTAAGAATTATAATACTTTTATTTATTTTTATCAAAATAGATACTTTATTTTCTAGTTTTAGTATAAAAATGGGGGCTTTTCTTAATCAAATTGAGAAAATAAAATAATTTTGTTATAATTTTTTTAAATGAAATAAACAAAGGATTAAGGATTGGATATACATGAAAAAAAAGGTGTTATTAACAATTTTAGG
>JBOFRC010000325.1:0-1091 GCA_051650825.1 Sarcina sp.
AAAAAAAAAAAAAAAAAAAAAAAAAAAAAAAAAAAAAAAAAAGTGGTGATTGTGAAACGATAGGGATTTGAAAAACCGTAGGCAGCGTCGTCATTTAACCCATTCACTAATCTCTGGAAAAATAAGGAAACTAATGAAATCAGTTAGAGTTTTATTTAAAGCAGAGACATAAAAACCGGTACATACAAAGTAAACTCTTGCATGGTTCCTCAAACCTAGTCCCATACTTTAGTTGCCTCTCAATGTTCCCACGTGAGACACTCGTGAACGCAGTCGAGTTAGTTATCGGTTTGTAGATCAAACTGCTCTTGCTGCTGCGCCGCTGGCCGTCACGTTGACCCCAAGAGTCACGTTGTCTGCGGCTGTCGTGGTTCCAAGCGTCACATTGTCGTCGGCAGCTGCCCTGCTGGCCGTCACATTGTCGGCGGCAGTCACTCTGCTGGCCCCAAGCGTCACATTGTTGTCGGCGGCCGTCGTGGCGCCAAGCGTCGCGTTGTCGGCTGCTGCTGCTGCTGCTGCTGCTTTCCTGCTGGCTGTCGCGTTGTCGGCAGAGGCCGTCCCGTTGTCTGCTACTATTATTACTATCACCGTGTTTTCGGTGGCGGCCGTTGCGTTGTCGGCGGCCCCAAGCGTCACGTTGTCGGCTGCTTGCCTGCTGGCTGTCGCGTTGTCGGCGGAGGCTGTCGCGTTGTCGGCGGCGGCTGCCCTGCTGGCTGTCGCGTTGTCGGCGGCGGCTGCCCCGTTGTCGGCTACTATTATTACTATCACCGTGTTTTCGGCTGCTGCTGCTGCTTCCCTGCTGGCCGTCGCATTGTCAGCGGCTGTCGTGGCGCCGAGTGTCGCGTTGTCGGCGGAGGCTGTCGCGTTGTCGGCGGAGGCTGTCGCGTTGTCGGCGGAGGCTGTCGCGTTGTCGGCGGAGGCTGTCGCGTTGTCGGCGGAGGCTGCCCTGCTGGCTGTCCCGTTGTCGGCGGCGGCTGTCCCGTTGTCGGCTACTATTATTACTATCACCGTGTTTTCGGCTGCTGCTGCTGCTTCCCTGCTGGCCGTCGCATTGTCAGCGGCTGTCGTGGCGCCGAGTGTCGCGTTGTCGG
>JBOFRC010000326.1:0-1905 GCA_051650825.1 Sarcina sp.
CGCACACACAGAACAGACAGCTAGCGTATCGTGAGGAGATATTCGCTGAAATTGGCAAAAAGACGTGTATTGGATTAGAATCGTATACCCCACCTTTAACACAGTTTCCCGCAATTTGCCTTTGATTTGTTATTTTGCATATTTAAATTACCAAACTCATTTCATTAAGACTTTTCCAAAAGTATATATAACTATAAAGCCTGACATCACTACGGACTGTGGTTGTAGGCAAATTTGAGATTTGTGAAATTGAGCTAAACAAAGAAAATTGACTTGACTTCTTTTGAATACATGCCTGTTCACAGCTATGCCTTAAAATCTGTGTGTATAGTGGACAGTCTAGTATAATATGTTATTTTTTGGATTCGTCAATTAATTGTTTAGTCTAAAACACCAAAGTGATGCCTTCAAATTCCCTAATTTGCCCGACAAACAGTCTAAAACTATAAGATATTCAATTTCCAATTATATAAAACTGAGAAAAGCTCAAATTTGAGAAGCTGGAATTAGTAAATTTTGTATTGATCGACTAATCATTTCAGCACTAATGTCTGATATACCAAGTCTCAATTGTTACTTATTTAATAATACATTGCTGAGAATTGCCCTGTGAACAAAAGAATGATCATATTTTGTTTATTTAAAAACAACCATGCTTTTTGCAGTTCCAACAGATCACCACTAGAGGTCTGTAGAGTTCAGAGACTTCTTCTACTGAATGAGGAACACAACACTGGAAAACCAGTGCAAAGAAATAAAAAAAACATGCAACACCATTCACACACACAAATCGACAAACACGGAAGAAAAACGTGTGCTGAAAAACAAAAGCGCAGATGGACAAAGTACAGATTCCTAACTTATTTTTCACTTTTGGCTTCATTCAAAGCACAGTTCAGAAACGACAAACGAACAAGCTTAAAGAGCACAAAATGTCACCGGAGTCTGTTTATATTCTGCAGGTGGACGAAACATTTATTACAGCAGGAGTGTGGCATTCAGGGACACATTAACTGGAGGTTTTCTTGGGCTTGTGGTACATTTACTGCAACAAGGCTAAATATTTTGGACATTAAACTGCTGCCGAGCTGATTGCCAAATGTGGAAAAGAAACACAAATAAAGACAATTCAACATCATAGATTTCCTGCTGTGTGCTGACCTGGGATCTGTCTGAGGAGTTTCACTTTTAAGACCAAAAAGCAATAAGCCAATGTGAGTCGAGATTAGATTTTAGAATTAAAATACCTTTTAAAATATAAAATATTCCCAAACAACCTTTCCAAGACACTTTCTGTATAATCAATATAAAAACATAAAGTTAATTTTTTTTTATTTTGACCCATCTGGTCAGAACTAAAATTAAAATTCTCTCCAAACCTTGCTATCATGTTACAACTGTTAATGCAATAACTTCCTTTAAACATAATAACACTTTGCAGAAGGTAATTATGATACTAATAACATATTTAATTTCAATTAACATGTTAAAAGTGACCATTAGCAAATAACCTGTTCAAATAATGTCATTTATATTGTTAACAGGAGGGCTCAGAGGTTTAAAAGGGCCTGCAAATTCTTATTATGTCAACAGTTAAGTATGAGAAGTAATTTAGTTAAAAACATAAATCTGCATATTACAACGAGATAACACAGGCATATTAAGCTGTGATATAAAGTGACGACAGACAGCATGACAGTTATGGCACAATAATAACATGAGTGTGTGTGTATATATATATATATATATATATATATATATATATATATATACACACACACACACACACACACACACACACACACACACACACACACACACACACACACACACACACACACACACACACACACACACACACACACACACACAAACTATATTCAGCTGTTGGAAATAATTAGCCCT
>JBOFRC010000327.1:0-6139 GCA_051650825.1 Sarcina sp.
ATAACGCTATATAAAAGATAAAAGAGGCAAAGTGAACCTTACTTTACCTCTTTATCTTAATTATATATTATGTTGGTGCTAAATTTTTTTATTAAAACCATTATATCACAAACACATTTACTTATAATTTCTACATATTTATTACTGTTAAGCTAAGTCCTATTATTTCCTTAAAGTTTAATACCTATCATTAAAATATTTAATTAATTACATCATAAAAAAGCTAATTATCTTATAATAAAAAAATTATTTTACTTCAAATAATAATTATTATCTATAAACTATTTATTCAAAGAATATTTAACAAAATTCATAGGCACAAAGCTAAACTAAATACTATTGATTTTTTAAATGGTAGTTCATTCTATTTGAAAGCTCACAAAATTCTTCCATTGATAAAGTTTCCCCTCTTCTCTTAGGGTCAATACCAGCTTCTTCATAAGCAAGTTCATGAACTTCTTTAGGTAAACCTAATAACTTTGTTGAATTCCATAAAGTTTTTCTTCTCATATTAAATGCATTTCTTATCATATCAAAAAATAACTTTTCACTATCTGGCTTAACTCTAGGCTCTTGTAGCTTATCAAGCTTTATAACTATAGAATCAACCTTTGGTGCTGGCATAAAGCACTTTGCTGGTACATTTCTAACAATACTTGTATTACAATAATATTGAACAAGGAAAGTTAAAGCACCGTAATCTTTATTATTAGGCTTTGCATTGATTCTTTCAGCAACTTCTTTTTGTATCATAATTGTAAGTGACTTAAAATTACATCCATTCTTTAAAAGGCCTGCTATTATAGGTGTTGTAACATAGTAAGGTAAATTTGCAACTAACTTAACACTCTTTTCATCCCCTATAATTTCATCAAAATTGACTTTTAATGCATCATTATGTATTAACTGAAACTTAGGATTATCGCCAAGTTCCTCCATAAGTATAGGAATAAGTGTATTATCAAGTTCTATAGCAACTACTCTTTTAGCTCTATTTAAAAGTCTTGATGTTAAAGTACCAACACCTGGTCCTATCTCTATAACTAAATCTTCTTCACAAACTCCTGCTCCATCAACAATGTCATTTAGAACAGACTCATCTGTTAAGAAGTTTTGCCCTAGTGCCTTAGTAAATTTAAAATTATACTTCTCGACTAGGTCCCTTGTTTTAATTTCTTTATTCATATAAAAATTACTCCTATTTGTTTATTTTTTCTTCTACTTTTTGCATAGCAGCTACAAACTCTTCTTTAGTTACACCATAATTATTAAGTCTACTAAGAAGCTGATTAGCATTCCCATATCCTATTGAAAGTTCTTTTCCAAGCAATTCTCTTCTTTCCTTAGATCTAGAATCTGCAGATAGCTTAAAGAAAACTAAATCACCAATTACAAACTCTTCTCTTTTTTCTTCCATAGTTATCTTAGCTTCCTCTAAAGCTCTTATAATAACATCTGGAGATGCATTCTCTACACCTATATTTCCGTCTTTTGCTCTTGTTCCATCTATTCTAGCAATATAAGCATGTTTTGCATCAGGAACTCTCTTTCTTATAATGCTTCTAATTTTCTCACCAGCAAAATCTGGATCAGTTAAAACTATTACACCTTTTCTTCTATGAGCTTCTTTAATTCGCTCTAATACTTTTCTGTTTATTCCAAAACCACCTACAGCAATTATTTCAGCATCTATAGCTCTTTTAACTGCTGTTATATCGTCTCTTCCTTCTACAACTATAACTTCTTTAATCAAGGTAAATCTCCCTTTCTTTTGCATCTAGCTACTTATAAAGATAAAACCTTAAAGTAGCCTAATTAATATATATATTTTATAGCTTATATCTACTATATGCAAGTTATTAGAAAATCTAAAAAAAGCTGCTCTAATCAAATTAGAACAGCAAATATAACTTACCATTGACCTGGATACGCAACTATAGTAACTTTAACACTTCTTCTTCCCCAGTTTCTACATTCTTGTGCTGTATTTAAAAATACATCAACTATATTACCTTTTATAGCTCCACCTGTATCTTCTGCTACAGCATAACCATATCCATCTATATACACTTTTGACCCTAAAGGTATAACTCTTGGATCAACGGCAACTGTACTTAATCCACCTGGATTTCTTTTAGGTTTTGTTCCTGTTGCAGTTACAGAACCTTGATAATAAGCCGTCGATTGCATAACTAGAGTGGTTCCTGATGGTGCACTAGAACTTCCTCCACCACTACTAGGTTTTGATGGTGAGGCAGAATTTCCTGAACTACTAGTAGTTCCTGGATTTCTTGAATTTGAAACTTGTACTTCTTTTGTACCTTCTTCTATAATTTTTTCAACTGGCTCTGAAACTACTTTCTCAGAAAGAATGTGTTTTCCAACTTCTTTACCATTTTCATAAACTACTCTAGATACAATTTCTCTTTGTCCCTTTTTACCTTCTTGAACAGTTTTCTTTACAGACTTATTTAAATTACTATTTTTCTTAACTGTAACATCAAAGTCTATATCTTCATTTTCTTTAACTTCTTTTTGCTCAACTCTTATAACTTCGATTTTTTGTCCCTTCTCTATTTTTGCATCAACCTCTGGAACAACTCTATCATCTTCATCATATGACACATTTTCTGCTTTTAACATATCTTCAACTGACTCTTCAGCAGTTTTTAAAGTCAATTCTTTACCATCAACTAATAGAACTACCTCTTGTGCTCTTGTAACG
Source organism: Sarcina sp. (assembly GCA_051650825.1). GTDB lineage: Bacteria > Bacillota > Clostridia > Clostridiales > Clostridiaceae > Sarcina. The sequence goes on from JBOFRC010000327.1 coordinate 2,726, forward strand.
TCTATAACTGAATTTTTTTGTAATTTTGTATTCAAACTTGGTTCCACTTTATCTTTGTGCTCTAATACTATATTGTTTTTAGTTAGAACATCTTGTACAGTCCCCATCATTGTGGATGTTTTGATTATTTGATCTCCAACATTTATTTGTATTGGCTTATAAACAGTCCCAAAACCTATTCCTACAATTGCTAGCCCTGTTACTCCTGCGATAATTTTGCCTTTTGGACCGTCAAAGAAGTTTTCCTTTAAGTTTTTTAACTTGTCCCCCATAATGGACCTCCTTTGGCATCTTTATATTTCAGAATTATAACTTAATTTCCATTTAGTGTCAAACTAATTACAAATTAATTACAAAAGTAATTTTAATGTTATTTTTTGAAAACCTTTTACTGAAATATAGTTATTTTTTTTTAATTCTAGTCTAATACAAAAATAAAAAAACTACTCTAACTAGCCCTACGACTAGTATAGAGCAGTCAACTATGCTTACATGCATAAACAAATAACTTTATTACTTTCTATAAGAAAATATTTATTACTTATTTATTACAACTATACTAAGTTTTTATAAATTTTACATTTTATTCATTAATTTTAAACAACTTCCTAGTGTTTTCTATAGTTCTTTCACTAACTTCCATAGAGGAAATTCCCTTTATTTCTGCAACCTTTTCTATTACATATTTAATATAATCAGATTGATTTCTCTTTCCTCTCATCGGTACAGGTGCCATATATGGTGCATCAGTTTCAACTAAAAGTTTATCCATAGGAACAACATTTACTACATCTATAATCTTTTTAGCATTTTTAAATGTAACAACTCCTGTTACACCTATATAATACCCTAACTTCAAACACTCAACTGCCATTTCTGCTGATCCTGAGAAACAATGAACAACTCCAATTACATCTGGGAACTCTTTCATAATCTCTAGAGTATCTTGATGTGCATCTCTATCATGTATAATTACTGGCATATCAAGTTCTCTTGCAAGAGCTAAATGTCTTCTAAAAGTATCTTTTTGCTCTTCTCTTGAAGGGTTTTCCTCCCAATAATAATCAAGTCCAATTTCACCAATTGCTTTAATTTTTTTATGTGATGCAAGTTCTTTAATTTCATTCATCATAGCATCATCAACACCAAAAGCATCTGATGGATGAACTCCTACTGCTCCATAAAAAATATCATATTTCTCACATAAAGCTATAGTATCTTTTGAACTAGCTACATCTGTACCACAGTTCATAATACCAATTACTCCATTTTCCTTTAAGTTATTTATAAGATCATCTCTATCTTCATCGAATTGCTCTGCATTATAATGAGAGTGTGAATCAAATATCTTCAAATCAAACATATTATTTCCTCCTTAGATTCTTATTTTCTTCAATTAAAAGAGCCCAAGGATACCCTTGAACTCCTATTTTATATTAATAATAACATAAACGCAGACTTAATACAGTCAGAGTTTATTACATTTATATCTTACTACATGTACAAACTAGAAATAAGTGGTGATAATACTCCTAATATAGCACCTAAAAGTGCTCCTAACCATGTAATTGCACTAAGTTCCTTGCTAGCTATACCAAGTATTATTTTTTCTCCCTCGTCAACATCAAACTCATTAATCTGTTCTTCAACTATAGATTGAACATCGACAAGTTCCATTACACTTTGTAAATCTTTTTCTACAAACTTATCATAATTTGAATCTAGAAGTTCTTTAACTGAAGTAAGTATTTGCTCTTTAACTTTATCATCTTTACTTATTTCATATGAAAGTAGTTCATTTCTAGCAAATCCTATAAGTTTTCTAATGCCCTGCTTTAAATCCTCGCTTTGTGATACTTTACTCATAAGTTCTAAAATAATTTTTTCAAGTTTTTCTACATAAGAACTATCTATTTTTGAAACTAAATCATCATATGAAGCAAAACCATTAATATATGAAACTAAACTATTTCTAAGATTTTCAACATTTTTTTCATCTCTTATAAGTTCATTTGTCTTTGCTGATATAGCAACAGCTAAATCTACGCTAAGTCCTGCTGGAATTTGCTTAGCTACTTCTGAAACTTTATTTTCTGCTATTTTATCTATATATTCAACAATCTTTGCACACAAATCATTTGCATTATTTTCTTTAGATAGATACTCCTCAACTGAATGAACTAACTTATCATATATGCTATCAATATTAATAAACATTGCTACCATACCACCAAGTCCACCTAGCATTTTACTTAAAATGGCATCTTTAAACTTAGCACTAACAGATTCGCTTCTAAGTAGATTATTTATTTCTGCAACTATATTTTCTCTATTATCATAAACAACCTTTTCTATTCTTTCATAAACTTTATCAGGAATATATGATCTTAAACTATTGTTATTTTCATCTAACTTATCAATAAAGTCATCTAATTTTTCAACAATAAAAGTTGTTCCCTCATCAGATGCTATACTACTCGCAACCTTATCTATTATAGGCTCTAAATCAACTTTTTTTATAGCTTCAACTAAAAGTTTTGGTTCTTCTTTTAATTTTTCTTTAGCAAAATTCATTATATATGATACAAGTTTTTCTTTATTTTCATTAGAACTTATAACTGCTATTAGCTTATCGTATGCTAAGTCTTCTAAACCTTGAACTTTTTCTTCATAACTTTGGCCAACAACTTCCTTAAATCTCTCATCAAGACTACCTTCTTTATCTAAAACATACTGAATTTTATCGCATATTGAAACTTTTATTTTTTCTTTCACCTGTGGTTTATTAAGTGTTTTACTCATACTTTCTGGATTAATTAAATGTTCGCCCACGCTTTGTGCGACACTTTTCGCTATTCTTTTCTTTTCCTTTGGAATAAGCCCTGGCGTAAAAGGTACCCTTATTCCTGCAATTCTTTTTTCCGTATGTGGTCTAAATAACATTTTTATTGCTAACCAGTTTGTGAAAAAACCAATTATAGCACCAATTATAGCACTAATTAAATATGGCATTTTAATACACTTCCTCTCCTAATATATCAAATTTAATTTTACTATCATCATCCTTATTCAAATCTTTCAAAATGAACTTCATTGAAAGTTTATTTAATATTTATATTGTATATAATCAAACTATGTATTACCATATATAATGATTTATTTCATACAAAATTAAGAAAGTGGTGACCTAAATGATAAATTATTTCCCTAATATAAAAAAATCTAAGTTATTTATAAACTTTTCAGATGAAGCCCTAGAAGAGTTTCAAAAATCAAATAAGTACATAATTAAGAAACATAAAGAAAGTGATGTACTTTTCATAGAAGAAGAAGATTGTGAATATCTTAGCGTTATACTAGATGGTAGGGTTGAGCTTCATAAATTAGATTCAGATGGAAATATTTTAATAGTTT
>JBOFRC010000328.1:0-1663 GCA_051650825.1 Sarcina sp.
AATTGTCTTTCTTCATTTTGAGTCTGTGAGCTTACACGAACATATCCTATTTTTCTCAAAATTATCCCTCCATTTTGATACAAGTCTTATGAGACACTCTAAATACTGATTATTAGATATTTTAATTAGTGTTTCAATAAGGTATACCCTATTGAGAAATTTCAGTTTTAAAATGCAAATATTTTCCTTAATGTGCGATATCCGCATTTCAAGGACTATACCCCTATTATGGCCCATCTAAGACTCTGAATATAAACCTTAATGTATTAAATTATTTAAGAGAAATTCGTTATGGTTCTGATAATGGATAATATGGAATGTTTTGGAGTTTGATACTTGGTGAACAACCTGTTAAATTTTCTTTATATTTGAATAAATATGAAGAAAATTTAGTAAGAGATTTAAAACCATATATGAATGGCGATGATTCATCTATAATAAGGTTTAATGGCTCACCAATTAAAATAGCACATTTAGCAGCAACTAGTTTAGGTTATTATAGTACTAAATTAGGAGTTCCTCGTTATTGGACTGGATGGGGGGGATTTTGCAACAGTTAGTGGACAAATTATGAATTTGTCATATATTTCTCAAAATTATACCACAGAATATATTAAGAATTTATTTAATCAATATATTGCAGGTACAGAAAAAAATGATAAAGGACAGCTACTTTCATCATATCCTTTAGATAACTTTTATGAAGATATAGATGCAGTATATTTCGCAAGAAATTTAGGTGAGAAACCTATCTATGAGTTAATAGAAAATTATTATAGAAATTTAACATTTCAAAGAAAGAGTCTTATAATAAGTTTTATAGGTGAATATAATTCCGAAAATAAAGCTCTCAATGAAAAACTATATGATGTTTTTACAGGGAGTTTTGGCTTAAGTTATCCTATAGAAGGGAATTTTTTAAGTCATTTTATAAAATCATATGCAGGTGAAAGTTTTGATAAAATGACTGTGGAACAGAAAAATATAATATATAAAATTGGATCAGATGTTTTGGCTGATAAAATTAATAAACTATAAATTGAAAAAATACCACCAATATTTATTGGTGGTATTTTTCAATTTATAGTCATTTCAATAAAATTAACACATATAAGTGAAATAGCTAAGAAAACACTAATAATCCAAAAGAGATATAAACTTATTTTTAAAGTGAATTTTAAAAATTTCAAATTTTAGTCACATCCTTAAATAAATAATCCATATAAAAATAGCAGTGAAAATAAAAATAACACTAAAGTTATTATATTTAATATATGAATAAATATAATTTTAGTTTGAAATATATTTAAAAATATTAATATACTAGAAAGTAATAGTAATATATAAAAAATAATAGAGTGTTTTAAAGGTGCTGATTGATATCCAATTAGAATAAAATTATTAAAGCTTATATAATTAGCCAATGCTGATGTAAGGTAGGGTAATAAATTTATAATATTTACAAAAATACTTATACGTTTATAATTCTGAAGCTTCAATAAATCGCCTCCTATATATTTTTTTCTGATTTTAATATACCATGATTTTTTTTTAAAAGGTTAAATATTAAAAGGACTATAATAGATATTTTAAGTATATATAAGTGAATGAATATATAAATTTGATTTAATTTTAAATTATAATTAATTAATTTAGTATTATA